>JAJYJD010000104.1:10630-11178 GCA_021789755.1 Bacteroidota bacterium | reverse complement strand
GTTTGAACAGGTGTTCGATCTCGGCAGTTCCCTCGACCACCGGGGCTATGATCGTGCCCTTTATGTCTTTCGTGGAAAAAAGGTGAGTGAGTTTCTTCTCACGTTCGTGGTTATCGTCGGAGCTGGTTATTATGACGGAGTAGCCTTTGGCGCTGGCGTAGTCCTTCGCGCCTGTGGCAATGGAGGTGTAGAAGGGATAGTTCAGGTCCTTTATAATGATGGCGATGCTCTTGTCCTGTGAACCGTTCTTGAGGTTTCTCGCGACTCCCCGCGGGCGGAAATTCAGTTCCTTCATTACTTCCAGAATGTGATCCCTGGTGGCCGGCTTGACCGTGCTCTTGGCGTTTATGACGGCCGAGACGGTTCCTTTCGAGACGTTCGCCCGCCTCGCAACATCCTCGATAGTTATCCTCTTCATCAACTACTCCTGGGTTCTCCCGCCGTGGTTCCGAATTGAAACGGTTTACAGAAATTTGAACGTTTCAATTTACCATTAGAGAGTTGGAAAATCAACAAATCCGGGCGGTAAGCGTTCTAATTACGGTTGC
>JAJYJD010000104.1:0-10620 GCA_021789755.1 Bacteroidota bacterium | reverse complement strand
ATACCGTTTTTTTAACCATCTTTAACCTCCTCAACCAACCGTAGTTTAATAATCCATCCAATACTCTCCCAATCAATCTGTTATACCATTTTTAGCAACCGTAAACAGGTACGCTTATCCGGGGCGGGATAGCATGCATGTCTTCGTAATGCAAGTTGCCAGGAACTTGACATTCTTTGCCAGATAATTGAGATGTCCCAATGAAAAACGCATAATTTACCAGATTTTAAGAGGCGGTCAAACGTGAACAATGATTGTAAGCCGGCTCTCCAACATTCAAGCCGGAGATTGTGGCTATCACCTGAAAGGACGTCGATTCATGACCGGGAATGGATGATATTGGCTAGGGTCGAAGCGCATCGGGGGAGATATCACCATTTTGGGGATGATGAATAGAATCACAATCTGAACCCGTATTGGAGAAGATTGATCCTCACCGACTTCAAATGAGACCTGGAATGGTGGGCAATAGAAACCTTACAGGAAGCTGGTTGCACGCGCACAATCGATGTGCCTAGGGGCTTGCGCAGGCGTCCGTGATCTTTCTGCTTATCTGCCTAATCTATCAGGTTGGTCACCGATAGATCTCAAGCCTCAGTTTGGACGCAAAGGCTTGGATCATCACTCACTTTTGATCGGTCGATTCCGCAGAGAAGAGTTCTTGGGCATTTACTCCCAGGATTCGGCGTTTTTCATCATCGGTGATCTTCGCTCCAAGGATCCTACCGATTTGCTGGTCGGGCGACATGAACGGCATATCTGTACCGAAGCAGATCCGCTCCGCTCCCACTTGCTTAACGAGTCTCTCAATGAGGCCGTACCACGCCAGGGAATTGCAGGTCTCCAAGAAAATGTTGTTGAACGAGCGGACGGCGATGTAGTAGGAGTCTTCGTTTGTTATACCCGAATGGCCAAGGAGTATTTTTGCCGAATGAAATTCCTTAGCCACTTTCATGAGCGGGGCGACATGCATCTGCCCGTAAGTATGCGCTAGAACGACCGCGCCGATATGATTTGCGTACTCATAAAGTGGGAAGTAGTTGTGATGATCGAACGGCAAGGAGTTACCATCGTCGTGTATCTTGAATTGCTTAATGTTGTGTCTTTCAGCTAGGTCAAGTATCTCTTTTATTTCCTCCGGGTAGTTCGGTTTCACGACCAAATAGGGAAAGAACAAGTTCGGATAAGCCGCGTGAGTTTCAATCACCATTGTATTTCCGGCAATAGCGTCGTTTCTGATGGATAGAAGACTCGAGCCGTACAATCGCGTGATTCCTAATCTTCTTGCGTTCTCTATCAGGGCCGCGACTCCATTACTTGGTATCAGGAAATTGTAATATTTCCCGACATGCATGTGAGCATCAATGACAATTTCGTCACGGAGTGGCCTTCCCGCGAACAGATTTTCCATAAGTGGTCCGGTCGACATGCCTATCACCCCATCCCGACGTTTTGGATAAGCTTGCGAAGATTTCCGCCGCCTACCAACTTTTTCTCTTCCAAATTGACGTCGGCATATGTTATCACCGAGACGGCTGCCGATGGCGCATATGCGGGATAGTTGGTTCCAAAGAGAAGCTGGCCCAGATATCCTTTTTCCTTAAGAAAGGGGATAAGGTCCGCAGCGGAGAACCAGGATGTATCGACATACAGGTTTCTGTTTGTCTCCCACAGAGGCAGGAGATACCTCATCTGTCTGTAATTAATCCCTGTGGTTATCACGGGCAGATGTGGATGTTCATGGCACAATGTGTAAACTTCATTCCAATCGAACTGTTGAAACGGCAATAACATTGGTACCCGGTGTCGCTCAAGAACAGACAACAACTTGCCCATAGACCACGAAGCGAGCGAGTAGGTATGAAATTTCGGGAAAGCAATCACCGCTTTCACGCCATTGTTGAGCATATCGCTGACAAACGTTTCGCTATCCGGTATTTCCCCACTTCCAGGCGGGAGGATGGACCAGACGGGCATAAGTCCATTCGACCCGCCGAGCAGTTCGACGATTTCTCTGTTTCCGGTCACTGGGTCATAGTCTCGACTCAGGGCGTGGAACACAAGAGCTTCCGAGATGCGATAATACACCATATCTGCTTTCAACTGATCTAGCGACCATGGCTCGCCTTCGTGACGGTCGGCCCTCTTTCCAACCATGCAATTGCAGTCGAATAGTTGAAGGGCAGTGTCTGCTCTCTCTTCGCTGAGACTATCGTTTTCCTTTTTCACGATGTTCCCTAACGTAGATTGTAATTCCTACCAAAGAAAGTAATAGACCTGTGCCAATGTTCATTACAGGCGCGCTCTTGTAACCGCCGTGCAATGCAAGTGAGGAGCCGATCGCGATTACGAGGATTCCAAAAAGGAAAGTAGCGACCGCGACTACCTGCCCGTTAGACAACGTTGCTTTGGCAGTTGGGTCCACGGTCTCCGCAAAAACGTGCGCGCCGAGATCCTTGAAGTAGCCGTCTGCGGTCTCTCTCTCTTCAGATGATCCGGGATAGCGAAGAGATGCTAGATACATTATTACAATTGTTACTGCACTATTGAAGAGTATCGCCCCCGAATCCCAACCCTGGGTCAGCCAGTACTGAAGTCCGGGGTCGATCGCGAATCTGGAAGCATTTGCGTCAACCAATCCGGCATTTACTATCACTAATGCGGTCCCGGCTATTGCTCCGGCGATTAGGCCGTAGAGTGCTCCGCGAGCAGAGATTTTCTTCCAGAAAAAGCCCATTAGAATGGGGAGGGCGGTTGCCGGAAGAAGAGCTCCGAACGATTTGAGCATTATGTCGAACAGGTTGAATCCTTTGAGTGAAGAAACGATTATAGCCGTAAGGATGATCAGGCCACCGGCGACAAGCGTGGCGATCTTGCCTACCCTTACGAGTTGCTGATCGCTTGCATTTGGCCTGAAGATTCGTTTGTATAGGTCGTTTGTAAGTATGCCCGCAAGGACATTGAACTCAGATCCCATCGTAGCTATCGTGGATGCAAACATTCCCACGACAAGTATACCCATCATGCCGGTGGGCAACACAGTGAATGCAATTGCCGCATAACTGTATTCTGGGTGAGCCAGCTCAGGTAATATCAGTCGAGCGAATATCGCAGGAGAGAAGAAAATTATGGGTGCGATGAAATTCAGCGCCGCCACCAGCCATGCCACTTTGCTTGCGTCTTTCTCTGTTGGTACGCAATTGAATTTATGGACAAGCGACCAGGTGGTGTTGTAAGAGATTATCATCAGGGCGATAAACGAAAAATAGTCGAAAGCGTGATAAGGACCTGAGAAAGGACTGAGGAAACCGGCCGGAAGCTGGTCAATTGAAAAACCCAATTTGTAAAACCGCAGTATAGTAAGCACGAAAATGATCATGACTATAATCATTGTAATGATGAACTGTAGGAAATCTGTGACTATAACCCCTTTCTGTCCACCAGTAAGAGCATAAGTAATCATCACCAGACCTACGAGAGTGATTGCCACCGGTAGACTAATCACAGCAAGCTTCATCCCCACATATAGAAAAATCGCGGTTGAGAAGATCTTCATCGCGTCATCCATAATCCTGACGGGAAAGCCAGTCCAGGCAAGGGCTTGTCTCATATAAAGGCTGTACCGTCGCTCGAGGAACTGAATTGGCGTAACGGTGCGCGACCTGCGCCACCTCTTCGCGACATACAGCCCTGCTAGAACCAGACCCGTTACGCTAACCTGAAATATTAGTACCGCCGTGATGCCATATTTGTATCCAAGCTGGCCGTACATCACAAAGCTGAGTGCGCTGTGACTCGCCATGAAAAATGATATACCAGCCAGCCACCACGGCATCGTTCCGCCGGCAATAAAAAAATCTCGAGATAGTTTCGTCCTTTTTGAAAAGTAGACGGCAGTTCCCAGGATGATCAGGAAATACCCCGCGATAATTATGTAATCATATGATTGAAGTGCTTTTCCAGTGTCCAAGTTTGGGCCTGTTAGGTTATTTAAGTTGAATCACTTCATGTTCTTCCGCCGATTTGTAAATCGCTAGGGCGATGGCCACAGCCTTTCGACCGTCCTCGGCTGTAATCGCCGGTTTGCGGCCTTCCAATATGGATTGGACAAACTCTTGGTTTTGCGCATTGAACGAGCCCATGCGTGCTTCCGCAAACATCCCTTCGCCCCTCCAATCTATTGGGGGTTGCTGAAACAGAGTCTCCCACGGTTTTGAGTCGACGCTTAATCTTAACGCGCCATACCCATCAACGTCCAGCATGCCTTTTTCACCTACTACCAGTGAACGGAATGCAGTGGCAGGAAAGCCAGGCGTCTTGAGGTCGCCGCTGCTCCACACGGAGCTTATAGTGCTATTTTGCCATCTTATAATAGCCATAGTTGAGATCTCTATTCCAGAAGGAGTCTTCGTTATTTCCGCTGTTACGTTCTCTGCCTCTGCGTCCAGAAACCATCGAAGTCTATCGATATTGTGAATACCATAGCCGAAAAACACCCCCAGATTTTCTGGCAGTTGTTGCCACTTTGGATAAGCCTCAAGTGCGTTCGGCTGAAGTGCAAACTCTTGTATCATAGATATCCGCCCGATCGCTCCAGCATGAATCAGCTCAAATGCTCTTCGGTTGGTTTCCCTGTACCTTTGGGTGAATGCAACCATGAGCACCAGATAGCGAGCGGCAAACGCTCTCTCCATCGTTTCGCATTCCGCTAGGGTTCTGGCCATCGGCTTTTCGACGAGTGCGTGTTTGCCTGCCTCAGCGCAGATCATGGCGTGCGTGAAGTGAAATGAGTGGGGTGAGGTGATGATCACGGCGTCGACATCTTTGTCTGCAGCCATTTGTTCGACCGAAGGGAAGTTCGTCACCTCAAATTCTGCAGCCAGGCTGGTAGCTCTCTTGCCTCCGGCTATTCCTGCCAGGACGGCTCCCTTCAGGTACCTCTTTATAGAGACCGCATGAGTGCGTGCAATGAACCCAGAGCCTATTATGCCGATCCTAATTGATCTCATCGATCAGGTGTGCAATGATGAGATCGGTTGATGGCGGTGCTAGGCTGCAAAGCACTTTGCAATGTCGGTGACTCCGAGTTCGAGCGAGATGGCAATTCCTTCCCGTGGTAACTGTTCCTTAACCTCGTCCAGGATGGATTTTTTTGCCCGGACCTTCGGCATTGATATGCTCAATGCGGCGAATGCATAATGCTCATTATTGAAGATCGGGGCTCCGACGCAAACTACTCCGTCGTGTCCTTCTTCATTGTCTAGTGCGTATCCCGCTTTCTTTACCTCATCCAGCTGCGCCTGCAGCTCATCAATTCCGTAAATTGTCTTTCGCGTGAATGCAGTGTAGTCATAATTCTTTAAGAGTGCGGCACGTTTCTCCTTCGGAAGAAAAGCAGCAATTGCTTTTCCGATCGAAGTCGCATGAAACGGCGCGACATCTCCCACGCTGTCGCTGATCCTGAACGCTTCCTTTGATTCCAAAATGCTGACGTAGACTGCGCGGTCATCTACAAGGCGTGCGAGATTCACCGTCTCCCCGAAGCGCTTGTGCAGCATCTCCATGTGCGGCCGTGCCACGGCAATCAAACCGCTGCCGCCGCTTAGAGTTCGAGTCAGGAGCATAAGCTTCGAGCTAAGCGTGTAGGTGAAATCCTTTTTGTCCTGCTCGACATACCCGAGCTGTTCGAGTGTACTAAGGAGTCTGAAGACTGTCGGCTTTGGGTAGGACACTCGCTCCGTGATCTCCCTTAAACCGAGACGAGCATCTTCGCCTAAGGCCTCAAGGATTTCGAAAGTTTTGGAAACGACTTTCACTTTAGTTATCACGTTACCTCCACAGCCCGTTGAAGTGACACCTGATCATTTTGAATAACCATACCACAATATAAAACAGCAGCTTTCTGAAAACAAGCAGTAGTGTCTCCGGTATCAGGCAGAACGACGCAATAAGTTTTTTCTTGACAGATTGAGGGAATGTTGGTAGATTGAAAACGAGATGCTATTTCGCAATACGAAACAAGGTGATGCGTGATTAAGCTGGCAGAAAGGCCCGTTCCGGGGCCGCGCTCCGGGGAGTTGCTCCGAACCGCAAAAGAATATGAACCACCAAGCATGGCGGACCAAATACCTGTGGTTTGGGATCATGCAGAGGGCGTCTGGGTTACCGATGTCGATGGAAACGTCTACCTCGACTTCACTTCCGGAGTTCTCGTGACGAATGTCGGGCACTCTAATCCAGAACATGTAGCCGCCATAGAAAAGCAGGCACACAGACTCCTCAACTGTTATTCATTTCCAACTCCTGAGAGAATTAATCTTTCTAAGACACTTGTCGAGCTGCTTCCGGACAATATCGACAGAGTCTTTCTACTGACGACTGGCGCGGAGGCAACGGAAGCGGCGATCCGTATTGCGAAGAGGTACTCCGGCAAGCATGAGATACTTGCGTTCTATGGTGCCTTCCATGGTCGCACCTATGGACCGATGAGTGTTTCCGGCAGCACGAACACCCGACGCAAGTTTGGGCCACAGCTTCCCGGTGGAGTGATGGCACCGTATGGAAACTGTTATAGATGTATTTACGGAAAGACCTTTCCCGAATGCGACTACTATTGCATCAAAGCTCTCGACAGAATCATCGAATCAAGTACTACAGGAGACATGGGCGCTGTCATCGTCGAGCCGTACCAGGGGACGGCGGGTTTCATATTTCCTCCGAAAGGGTGGCTGAAGGAATTGGAGAAGTGGGCCGCCAGTCGAGGTCTGATTTTCATAGTCGACGAAGTTCAATCGTCGTTCGGCAGAACCGGTAAGTTGTTCGCAATCGAATGGGAACAGATAAGGCCTCAAATGATCTGTATCGGAAAGGGAATCGGCAGCGGAGTTCCGACTTCCGCATTAGCGGGCGAGAGTAAGATCTTCGAGAGCATGCTTCCAGGTGAAATGTCGAGCACCACCGGCGGTAATCCGCTTTCAAGTGCTGCAGCCCTCGCTGTTATTGATATTATGAAGAAGGACAACCTTCCTGAGAATTCACGGATTCAGGGAGAGTATCTTCTCTCACGGTTGACCGAACTCTGGAATAAGTTTGAATTCGTGGGTGACGTCCGCGGGATGGGCCTGGTAATCGGAATCGAAATAGTGAAAAACAAAAAGAGTCGTAATCCGGATTCGGATTTGTGCAGGAAGATCATTAGACGTTGTGCTGAACTCGGTCTTATGCTGGGACGAGTTGGCATGTACGGTAATGTGATTCGGATTGCGCCGCCACTTGTGATCAAACAGGAAGAATGCGACATCGCGGTTGAGATATTCTCGAGGGCGATGGGAGATGTGTCCCGATCTTGAGCCTCTTGCACTTGTGAGCCATTCGATTCTCGTTTAACAATGCATGCGAAAGAGTTCCTTTTCTTAACTTCTGCAGCTCGGCCCAAGTTTAAGCGGGGGACGGCATTTATTCTCTTACGAGGACGCAATTGATCTTCAGACGACTCTCCGGGTGTTCTAATGCGGAACATCCCTCTTAGATGAATCAAATCAGATAGCTGAAGGAGCTTTCAAAAATTGAAAATTGTTGTAACTGATTATATAGAACCTGATTTGGATTGGGAGAAAGAACAGGTAGCAGCCTTGGGGGGGGCACTCGAGTCTTACCAGATGAAATCGGCGTCGGCGGCCAAGCTTGCTGATACTCTGTCTGGGGCAGATGTCGCGATCGTAAATATGGCCAAGATCGATAGGGTCGTCCTTGATGGTATGAAAAAGTGTAAGTTGATAATAAGGCACGGAGTCGGGTACGACAACATCGATATCGCGGCCGCAACCGAGCGTGGGATCCAGGTATGCTATGTGCCTGATTATTGTGCAGACGAAGTGGCTGAACAGGCGATAATGTTGCTGCTTGCAACCTACCGGAAGTTCGGAAAACAATTTGAGAGCATGAGCTCCTCCATTAGAAAAGGGGAGTGGGACTTTTCCGGGATGGGAGGAGTGAGGAGAGTCCGCGGAAAAAAGGGAGGTCTGATAGGCTGCGGTAGGATCGGGAGCCGGGTTCTCACGGTAATGCGGAGTCTCGGGCTCGAAGTCTTGGTTAGCGATCCTTACTTGACTAAGCAACAGCAGGAAGAGCTGGGGATTAAAACAGTCCCGCTCGAAAAAGTCGTTTCCGAGGCTGATCTGATCAGCCTTCATTGCTCGCTTGATGACAGCACTCGTCATTTAATAGGAGAAAGAGAACTCAGCCTGATGAAGAAAGATGCTGTTCTGGTCAATACTGCGAGAGGCCCGCTCATTGATGCGAGAGCGCTGGCCAAAGCTTGCAGAGAGGGGCGAATAGCTGGCGCTGGTATTGATGTGTTTGAAAGTGAACCGCCTAAGCAGAACTTTGACTTGATAGGACTGGAGAACGTGATATTGACACCTCATCTCAGCTGGTTCTCTGAGGATGCCGCCTGGGAAATTAGAAAAAAGATAATCGAAGACGTGGAGAGGTACGTAAAAGGTGAACCGCCAAGGTTTCCGTTGAACAGGGTAAACGCGAAAGGGTAAGAAGCAATTGCTGACGGGAGACATTGCGCTCGAAGACGTCCTTAACAGGAATGCTGAAGATGCCGCCGCATTCCTCTGCGACCTGATTAGGTTCCCATCAACAAGGGGGAAGGAAGGTCCGGTCAATAAGTTCATCTATGAGAAGATGTGGAATCTCGTAAGTGAGGCCGATCTGGCCCGGATACCCGACTCGTTTAAAAAACACAGAGGGTACAGATGGCTTATCAGCGACTTGAGCTATGAAGACACTCCCAATGTCCGTCTGACCCTTGGGGACAGTGACAATAAAGCAAAGAGCCTGATATTGAATGCCCACAGTGACGTTGTGCCGGCCTCTAAGAATCAGGTCGGCGCTTTCGAACCTACGATCGAAAATGGCGTTGTGTACGGGCGTGGGGCGTGTGATGACAAGGGGCAGATAGCCGCCATTTATCTTGCATTGAGATCCCTAAAGGTGCTTGGTCTGAGACCGAAGGGTAAGGTGACCATTGACATCGTGATCGAGGAAGAGAACGGGGGAAACGGCACGTTGTTCGCAATCCAGGACGCTCCTAAGGCCGATGCGGCTATCGTTATGGAGCCGACAGAGTTGAAGATTATCCCCGCAGTAAGAGGTGCGGTTTGGTTTACACTTACATGCGTAGGGAAACCTGGCCACAGCGGAAGGGCTGGGGATGTTGTAAGTGCGCTGAAGCTTGCGGTGAAAGCGATGAGCGCACTGGAAAAGTATCATGACGACTTGCTGGCTAGCTCGCGCGGGAAGAATCCGCTATTCGATCAGTTCGAGAATCCGATGCCGGTGACTTTTGGCGTCATGAATGCCGGTGATTGGCCTGCGACTGCCCCGGCAACAGCAATTGTCAAGGGCGTGTTTGGCTTTCTTCCCAACGTCCATATGAGGGAAGTTCAGGATGGAATGACTGACGCTCTAAGAAATCAGGGAGACGCGTGGCTTCGGGAGCATTTCGAACTGAAATTTGACATGCTCGCAAGCGACGGAAACGAAATTCCGGTTCATCATCCGCTCGTGACATGTTTGGAGTCCGCGTCGCGAAGGTCAGGTTTCGATGCGGAAATATCTGCAATGACAGCTTCATGCGATGCATGGTTTTATAACAATCAGCTCGGAATTCCAACAGTTGTCATGGGTGCCGGAAGCCTCAAGCACGCTCACTCTAACGAAGAGCAAATCAAGATTGCGGACATCGAGAAAATGGGGATGACGCTTATCCATTTCATCGACGAATGGTGTGGGTTGGAGGAGATCGCTGTGTCATGAAGGCTCTTGTCAAAACGCAGAAGGGGAGAGGTTATCTAGAGCTGAAGGAAGTTGCTGTGCCGGAGATTAGTGACGATGAGGTGCTCATAAAGGTTGAAGCTGCTGGCATCTGCGGAACGGACTTTCACATATATAATGATAAATTCCCGTATTGGCCGCCGGTAATTCTGGGCCATGAGTTTTCAGGTACAATTGCGGCAACCGGAAATAACGTCGCCGATTGGCACGTGGGTGACCGTGTCGTCGGAGAGCCGCACACGATGGCGTGTGGAAAATGCTATTTGTGCAGGACCGGGAATCCGCAGATTTGTGCATCGAAACGTTCACCCGGCTGGGGTATAGACGGGGCTTTTGCTGAATACATGCGTTGGCCCGAAACCCATTTGCTCCACCGCGTGCCAGCGTCGCTACAGTTCGAAGCAGCAGTGTTGTGCGAGCCGCTTGCAAACGTGGTCAGCGACATGGCATTGAGCAACATTATTACCGTCGGTGATGTGGTGGTCGTCGCAGGTACTGGCCCGATTGGAATCATGGCGGCCGTGGTTGCCAGGCAGGTCGGCGCGCGACACGTCGTACTTATCGGGCGGAACGAGTCTAAGATGGCGATAGCAAGGAGTATTTCCGCTATCGATGAAGTCGTAAATATCAAATCGAATGATGTCGTGGATTTAGTAATCGGGTTGACTGACGGACGCGGCGCGGATGTCTTCATCGACGCATCTGGGTCAGCTGAGGCGCTGGCATCGGGTGCACAAATGATAAGAAAGCTGGGCACTTTCGCGGGAATAGGAT
>JAJYJD010000103.1 GCA_021789755.1 Bacteroidota bacterium | reverse complement strand
TCACGAGATCATTGAATCAGGAAAGCACTTCGGGAAGATCGTTCTCACGTTTTGATCGTTCCAATCGCCCGAAATGGAGTCCGCCACGAATAAAGATTATCCCGAAATTGTTTTTATCTTGATACGTAAATCGCGCATATGAATTACTCAGGTGTAATATACAGATATTGGGAATACCTCCCGCTTTCACGCGACATAGAGGTGACCACGCTTCTCGAGGGAAATACGCCTTTGATCGAGGCGGACAACCTCAGGAGGGAGCTCGGCGCACCGTGCAAGATATTCCTGAAGTTCGAAGGCACAAATCCTACGGGGTCTTTCAAGGACCGGGGGATGACTGTTGCAATAACGAAGGCAGTGCTGGACAAAGCCGAGGCAGTGATATGCGCATCGACCGGGAATACGTCCGCATCGGCTGCAGCTTACGCCGCCAAAGCCGGATTGAAAGCGTTCGTTGTCCTTCCCAAGGGGAAGACAGCGATCGGTAAACTGGCACAGGCACTCATCTACGGTGCGAAGGTCATAGAGATCGAAGGCAATTTTGACGATGCGCTCCGCATAGTCCGCGAGATCGGCGAGAAGACAAAGGTTGTGATCGTCAATTCAATCAACCCATACAGAATTGAAGGACAGAAGACGGCTTCTTTTGAAATAATAGAGACGCTTGGCTCGGCCCCGACACATCACTCACTTCCCGTCGGAAATGCGGGAAACATAACTGCCTACTGGAAGGGATATGTCGAATGGGCTGCCAGGCACGGCACTTCCCTTCCGAAGATGCTGGGCTTCCAGGCGGAGGGCGCCGCACCGATAGTGCGCGGCAAGGTCGTCAAGAAACCGGAGACCGTCGCGACGGCGATACGGATCGGCAATCCTGCAAGCTGGAAGCAAGCCGTGCAGTCACTCGGGGAGTCGGACGGAAGGATCGATATCGTCACCGACAGACAGATACTTTCTGCGCAGGGCCTCATCGCATCGACAGAAGGAATATTTTGCGAGCCGGCCTCAGCCTCCTCGGTTGCAGGACTCAAGAAACTCATCAGAAGGAATTATTTCACGCAGAAAGACACGGTTGTCTGCACGCTCACCGGAAACGGCTTGAAAGATCCTGACACTGCGGCGCGTGACGTCCCGCCGCCCCTGAAGGCGAAGCCGCATTTGTCCGATGTTTTGAGGCTGATGAAGCTAAAATAGGTTCGACAAAGAAAGACAGATGCTTATCATTCAGAAATTCGGCGGCACATCCGTCGGAACAATCGAAAGAATTCGCAACGTTGCAAACCGCGTCGCCCGTGCCAAACAACAGGGGCATGACGTCGTAGTCGTCGTCAGCGCGATGGCGGGAGAGACGAACCGTCTCATCGATCTTGCAAAGTCCGTGGTCCCCTCCCCCGATCCGCGGGAGATGGACGTCCTCGTTTCGACGGGAGAACAGGTCTCGACTGCTCTCCTGTCTATGACGCTCGTCTCGATGGGATACAAAGCACGCTCGCTCCAGAATCACCAGGTCAGGCTGGTAACGGATTCGGCTTACACGAAAGCCCACATCAAGCGTATCGATGCACAGAAACTGTCGAGTGTGCTGAAGGAGGGAGCGATAGCGATCGTCGCCGGATTCCAGGGAATCGACGAGAAGGGCGACATCACGACACTCGGCCGTGGAGGGTCTGATACGACTGCAGTAGCCATTGCAGCGGCGCTGAAGCCGCACGCGAAAAACGGCCTCGTCTGCGAGATATACACCGATGTCGACGGTGTCTACACCGCCGATCCCAACATTGTCCCGGAAGCGAGACAAATCAAGCAGATAAGCTTCGAAGAGATGTTCGAGCTCGCAAGTTCCGGTGCCAAGGTGCTCCAGACAAGATCCGTACTCTTCGGAATGAAGTTCGATATTCCGATACATGTAAGAAGCAGTTTTAACGACAGCGAGGGAACAATGGTAGTCAATGAAACGACGGACATGGAAAGCGTCGTAGTGACGGGAATTTCATACGACAAGAACGAGGCGAAGATAACCGTGCTCCACGTCTCGGACAAACCCGGCATAGCACACAGCATATTTGCCCCGTTGGCGGACGCTGAAATCGTCGTCGATATGATAATACAAAGCGCAAGCAGCGACGGCTACACAGACATGAGTTTTACCGTGCCCCGCAACGATTACGAGAAGGCGATGGGTATTCTCCAGGAGCTCGTCAAGCAGAAGAAGGCCACCTACGTAGTAGGCGACGACAGAGTCTCGAAGGTTTCCGTGGTCGGCGTCGGCATGCGCACTCATTCCGGAGTTGCCGCAAAAATGTTCAAGTATCTTTCGGACGCCGGGATAAACATACAGATGATCTCGACGAGCGAAATAAAAATCTCGGTGGTATTGAACGAGAGCGATATGAAGAGGGCGGTCGCCGTCCTCCATAAGGAATTCGGCCTTGAAAAAGAATGACAAAATCCGCGTAGCGATTTACGGTGCTTCCGGATATGCCGGTTACGAACTCTACAGGATCCTGAAACACCACCCGGGCGCCGAAATAAAATATCTGACCGCAGAATCGTCAGCGGGGAAAAAGTTAAGCGACATCTTCCCAACTGCCGACGGCCTGCCGATAATAAGGAATGAAGAGGTGAAACTGGGCGACGTCGACGCGGCCTTCCTCTCACTTCCCCACGGCGCTGCGAAGGGCGTGGTCGAAGAAATCACCCGGAGTTCCAGGAAAATTAGAATAATAGACCTCAGCGCCGATTACCGCTTCGACGACGCTGCGGAATACGAGAAATGGTACGGCAGGAAACACACCAGCCCAGACTTCCTCGACGAGTTCGTATACGGGTTGACGGAAATCAATCGCGGTGCGATCCGCAAGGCCCGGTTCGTCGCAAACCCCGGCTGCTATCCGACCGCCACAATTCTGGGAGTGTACCCGCTACTCAAGTCCAGGCTCATCGATCTCTCAGAACCCATAATCATAGATGCAAAGTCCGGCGTCACCGGCGCAGGGCGAAAACCCGAAGTGCGCCTCCTCTTTGCCGAGGTCAATGAGAACGTTTCTCCATACAACATCGGCTATGTGCACAGACACACCGGAGAAATCGAACAGGAATTGAACAAAGTCGCCGGATCGAAACTGAAGATCATTTTTTCCCCTCACCTTGTCCCGATCACGAGAGGGATGCTGAATACCATCTATGTCAAATTGAACCGTGACAAATCGACGGAAGAACTGACGGAAATTTTCTCCCGAACATACAAGGAAGAATTGTTCGTTAAAACGCTGACCGACGACGCGATCGCGACGTTCCAGCATACCATGAATACAAACCTCTCCGTGATCTCGGTAAAGAAGGTTGAGAATTCGCCGTACGCGATAGTGGTCTCCTCCATCGACAACCTCGGCAAGGGAGCTGCCGGTCAGGCGGTTCAGAATTTCAATGTCATGTTCGGTATCGATGAGACTGCGGGATTGCTTTGAGAATCGTGCTTAAAATCGGCGGAAACGAGATCGACGATGGCGATTTCCTCTCAAGAGTCGCAGCTCTCGTCGGCAAACTCCAGAAGGCAAATCACCATGTTGTCCTCGTACACGGCGGTGGGAAGGAAATAACCGGCCTCCTTGACAAACTCGGGATAGAGACAAGGTTTGTGAACGGATTGAGGTACACCGACGCAAGGAGCCTCGATGCCGTGGAGATGATGCTCTCCGGCTCGATAAATAAGCGCCTTGTCAGGACGCTCCAGCAGAGCGGCGTCAGCGCACTTGGGATGAGTGGTATCGACGGCAAACTTCTTACCGCGGAGAAGATCACACGCGACGGCGAAGACATCGGACTTGTCGGCGAAGTCTCAGCCGTCAATGTGCAGCTCCTCGAATCGTTGCTCAGCAGCCATGTCGTGGTGTTGTCCCCGATCAGCGCGGACAAAACCTCGGGAGGACCCTTGAACGTGAACGCGGACTACGCGGCAGCCGCCGTCGCCTCCTTCCTCGCGTCGGAATTGATTATATTTCTGTCGAACGTACCGGGTGTCATCAACGAGGGAAACGTGTTGCAGAAGATTGACGAGAAAGAGTTTGACGCGCTGAAAGAGAACGGTGTGATAACCGGGGGAATGGTCCCCAAAATTGAGGCCGCTCTGCGCGCGGTGAAGGACGGTGCAAAGATCGCATTCATTACCGACGCCTCCGGGACCGAACAAATCATCTCCGGGCGGAACGCCGGTACACAGGTGGCGGCTTGAAGGACGAAAGAAAGAGTTACTTTATCCTGCTCGGACTTGCCATCGTTTACGACATACTTTTTACCTTTCCGCCGATCCTGCTTCATTTCGGGATTAATGCCGACCTTCTCTACCGGTTCTTTCGGCCGGTCTGCGACCAGCTGGACGCAAGAAGTTTTCACATATTCGGTTACAAGCTCGCGGTCTGTTCGAGATGCGCCTCGATTTATTACGGGGCAACGCTCGGTATTATCATCTATCCGTTTTTCCGCTCATTGAAAAATGCCCTGATTCCCCGGTTGATCTTCCTTATTATTCCCCTTGCAGCCCTGACGGCTGATTTCAGTGTCAATTACTTCGGCGTAGGACACAACACGTTCGTGTCGCGGTCAATAACCGGAAGTATCTTCGGAGTTTCACTCGCATTCTTTCTCGTTCCTGTCTGGATATCGCTTCTGAGAGAATTAAAAACGAAAAGGCTTCTGCAGCATGAAGAATAATTCGCTTTATTTCAGGCCCGCACTGTTTGCCGGGCTCATTATGGCAATAATAAATTTTGCTCCGGGCCTAGACCTCGTAAACTGCTTCTGCTGTGCGGGGCTTTTCATAGGAGGCGTACTGGCGGTTCTTTTCTTCCGGCTCGACGTGCCGCAGGACTACACCATCATGAACATCGACGGGTTTTATCTCGGGCTCTGGACAGGAATTTTCGCGGCGGGATTTGAAACGGTCCTCAACATTACCATCGGGCCCTTCATTGCTGACATCAAATTTCAGATGCTGAAGAACATTATAAACAGGTTGCTCAACGGGATGCAGATGCCTTCAGGGCTGATGGATCAACTGAGTCAGGCAATCGCCGCGGCGAAACGGCCCGGTCTCTTCGATACGCTCGTCAGCTTCTTCCTGGTCGTCGTGGTTTATTCGATCTTCACAATTTTCGGCGCGCTCCTTACGACCGCGTTCATTCAGAAGCGGAAGACGTCGCAGAACTAAGCGGGGCGCCCGCGCACAGTCCGGTGAAGCAGACACAAGCGCTGTCGGTTCCCCAACGGGTCTTTTTCTTAGTCGCCTATCTTAAAATCGTCCGGGACTTCAATTTCCATTCTTAGCAGAGCGGTGCTCATTGTTTTTCCCTGGGCGTCATTCCGGAGCGAGACCGTTCCCCCACCGCCGAGGGCTTCGTGAAGCAAAAAGTTGAGCGCAAAAAGGTTCGGGAGTTCATAACGCTCGACCTTACCGCGGCATATCCCGGTGAAATGCCTCTTCACGGCCTCGGGCGTGACTTTCTCTTTCAGGATCGGGAAGTACTCAGCGCGGCGCGCGATGAGTCCCACGTTTGACGCGTCTCCCTTGTCGCCGCTCCTGGCATGGGCGAGCTTTATCAACTGGATCCTTTTCATTTGACCCCACCTTCTGCTGGAATGTTGAGTTTTAGATTTTCAATTCTCATTTGAGAATTTAGAATTGAGAATTCGGAATTCATTTTAGGCCAGCCAATTCCACGACAGGTTTCACAAGCTTCTTTGGAATCAGCGACGGCCAATACGCCACGACCTCCTGCGGCTTGGGACGCCCGCCGCCAAAGCCGGTCACCGTCGGAGGACCGGTGAGGACAAGCGGCACAAGCTGTCTCCCGAATGCGTCGACAGCCTCCCGGTCCTTGTCCCTGACCGCGACTCTCAATACCACCTCGTTCAATTCAGCGGGCATCGGGCTCAGCGGACCGTGGCAGGAATTGTAACCGAGAAACTCAGTGTGGAATTCCTCGAACTTATGGCCGAGGTCTTCCAGTCGCTGCCGCATTATCCTATCAGCCGCCTGAGCTTTCTCGAGAGCGTCGGGCCAGCCGTACGTAAGCGTGCCGACAGCATAGAAACCGTCGGAATATGCCATTGACACTTTGTAAAACTCCGTGGCTTCGCTTCCCTTAACATCGAATACCTTGACCCTGTTTTCGCCCGCTTGTTCCAGTTTAATGCTCGTGAAATCCGCGATCACTTCGGGGGTGATATACTCTTTGGGATTTCCAATCTCGTAAAGAAGCTGCTCTTTTATAGTATCGACTGAGACGAGTCCGCCTGTACCCTGATGCTTCGTAATATACACGGTCCCGTCCGGATGAGCTTCCGCAATCGGGAAGCCGATGTGGGCCAGATCGGGAACATTTCTCCAATCCTTCAGGTAATTCCCTCCTGAAGACTGTCCGCCGCACTCGAGTATATGCCCGGCGACTATGCCGGCAGCGAGTTTGTCGTAATCCTTTTCTTTCCATCCGAATTCATATATCATCGGAGCGAGCGTCAGGCCCGTATCGGTTGCTCTTCCGGTTAAAACGATCTGCGCACCTTCCGCGAGCGCATCGGCTATCGGGAAAGCGCCGAAATAGACATTCGCACTCTGGAGGCGCTGCCGTACAGATTTTAGACTCTCTCCGGTATCCATATTTTTCAGGTCCTGACCGGTGCCGAGGAGATCGTCGATCCGTCCGAAGATATCGTCGCCATATACGACGCCTATCTTCAGTCCCTTCACGCCGGCTTTCCCGGCAATTTCGAAAATGGCGTCGCGGCAAGCTTGAGGATTTACACCGCCGCCATTCGTTATTACCTTGATGTTCCTCTCGGCGACGAACGGAAGTATCTGTTCCATCATCGGCAGAAGGTCCTTCGCGTATCCGAGCTTAGGGTCCCGCGACTTCTGCTTCTGAAGTATCGACATGGTGACCTCGGCAAGGAAGTCCATCACAAGGTAATCGGTCGGTCCCTTGCTTACTTGCCAATATGGCGCCTGAGGAAGATCACCCCAGTAACCCTGTCCTGAAGCAATTCGAATAAAATCCTTCTGTTTCAAACTGGCCCTCAATTGTGTGACGCCCTCGGCGCGATTACGTCGACGGTCGTGTCAATTTCTGAATGCATTAAGAGAGTTAACGTTTTAATCTGCTCAATTATAATCGATTTGAAGTTAAGTTTCACCCGGCAAGCAATGCCACAACACAAAGCATCTAGTATCAATAATTCCCGGCGGCGGCGCAGGGGACTCGAAGCTGTCTTTGTGCCCACGGATATTTATCTTTTCCATTTTTGGAAGTAAATTTATCTGAGATGCAAAGATACATGACGTTCCATGCTCCCTGGGGCAAGAGATTGAGTTATACGACACTGCTGGTTATTCTCGCCCTATTTGGCATTTCATTAATGGGGCGAGCAGAACTTCACAGGGTCGACGTCGTCGGCTCCTTCATGATATCCGCCTTTCCCCTACTGTTAGCAGGAGGTTCATCTATTTTCGTGATCAGGGGATATGTCGTCACGAAGGAGACTCTTTTCGTCCGGCGTTTGTTCTGGAATTCAAGGATCGACCTTGCCGAGCTGCAATCGTATGAGATCGATCCCCACGCGATGTCGGGCTCGATCAGGACCATGGGCAACGGAGGAATGTTCTGCATTGCCGGCTATTTCCATAATAAAAAACTGGGCAACTTTCGCGCATTCGCTTCGGACCCGAAATTGTGTGTGGTCCTCCGTTTCCCGGGGAAAACAATCGTGGTGACACCGGACAACCCAGCGCAGTTTGTAGCCGCACTGAAAGACATAACCGCGTAATCGGATACGGACACATCGCTTCGTTCAAGTAAGAACACCGTGGGCAAATTCCCTGTAAAGGAAGGAAATTAATTTGGAGAAGAGACAATTAGGCAGATCTTCACTTCGAGTCGCGCCTCTCGCGTTCGGAGGAAACGTCTTCGGATGGACGGTCGACGAGAAAACGGCGTTTCAGCTTCTGGATGTATTCATTGACGGCGGATTCAATCTGATTGACACAGCCAACTCTTACTCACGCTGGGTACCGGGAAATAAAGGCGGCGAGTCGGAGACGATCATAGGCAACTGGACAAAAGAACGCCGCAACAGATCCAAAGTCGTAATCGCTACGAAAGTCGGGTCGGATATAGGCCAGGGACAGAAGGACATCTCCAGAAAACACATACTGACTGCAGTCGAAGACTCACTCCGGAGATTGCGAACCGACTATATCGACCTGTACCAGACACACTGGGATGTCGAGACGACACCTGTAGAAGAGACACTCGGAGCATATGCTCAGCTCGTCAAAGAAGGCAAGGTGAGATGGATCGGTGCATCCAATCTCTCGCCGGAGAGACTGAAGGAATCTCTCGATGCCAGCAAAAAGCACGGGTTCCCCCGCTATGAATCTATCCAGCCGCAATACAATTTATACGACCGTGAGGCGTTTGAGACATCGCTCGAAAAGATTTGTATCGACAATCAACTCGGCGTGATTAGTTACTATTCCCTGGCCAGCGGCTTCCTTACAGGTAAGTACCGGTCGGAGACCGATCTGGCAAAAAGCCCCCGCGGCAATGGGATAAAGAAATATATGAACGAGAGAGGCTTCAGGATCCTCGCAGCTCTTGACAAAATATCGAAGGAATACGACGCGACACCTGCAAGCGTATCCCTAGCCTGGTTGATCGCGAGGCCTTCGGTCACCGCACCGATAGCAAGTGCGACTAACCCCGATCAGCTGCAAAGCCTGGTAAGAGCAACCGAACTGAAACTGAGCCCCGAAGCGATAGGCCGGTTGTCGTCTGCAAGCGGTTGGACGGATTAAAAAAAACACTTTGTACAGAAACGCGACGGTTGATTCCTCAACTGGCGAACCCCCGGTCGGATAAAACATCGGCCTCTTGAAAACCTTACAACCGAACAGGTAGACCGCATGAAAATTGAATCGAGTCAGGTCAATCGAGGTTTTTATTTCCGGTAGGCGACAAAAGCGGCGAAATTATCTCATAAATTGATAAACCCCGCCAGTTTGCGTATATTGATGCACAAAACAGATGAAATACCTTTACCTGACAGAATGAGTCTTACTCCCCAGCTTATCCGCAATTTCTGCATCATCGCGCACATAGATCACGGTAAATCAACTCTTGCCGACAGGCTTCTCGAGCGGACCGGGACGATTACAGAACGCGAAATGGTGGACCAGATATTAGACGACATGCCGCTGGAGCGTGAACGCGGAATTACGATAAAGAGCCACGCAATCCAGATGGACTACAAAGGCCGTGACGGAAGGAGCTACATCCTCAACCTTATCGACACACCGGGTCACGTGGACTTCTCATACGAAGTTTCCAGGTCCCTGGCCGCCTGCGAGGGGGCAATCCTTGTTGTGGATGCATCCCAGGGCGTCGAAGCCCAGACAATCAGCAACGTCTACCTTGCCATAGATGCGGGACTTGACATCATTCCGGTGATAAACAAGATCGACCTTCCGAGCGCGATGGTCGACGATGTGAAGCACCAACTTGTCGATCTCATCGGTTGTAAGGAGAGCGAAATACTCCTTGCCAGCGCCAAAGCAAAGATCGGGATCGATGAAATTCTCGAAGCCGTGGTAGAGCGGATACCACCTCCATCCGGCTCGTCGGATTCCCCTCTTCGCGCCCTGATATTCGACGCCAAGTACGATTCCTACAGGGGCGTAGTCACGTACATCCGGATCGTGGACGGCGTCCTCCGCACAAACGACAAGGTGCTTTTTCATAAGACGGGAAAAGTCTTTCTGGCTGAAGAGGTCGGTGTACTGGAAATGGAACGCGTTCCGACAGGCGAATTGGAAGCGGGCAACGTGGGCTACCTGATCGCCGGCGTCAAAGAGCTTACAGAGACGCGCGTCGGTGACACGGTCACGAACGGCGACAACCCCGCCGAAGCTCCGCTGCCCGGTTACCGGGAAGTGAAACCGATGGTCTACAGTGGATTGTATCCTGCGCAGAGCGAGCATTTTGAGGAACTGCGTGATGCGCTTGCCAAGTTCAAGCTGAACGATGCGGCCCTCCTGTACGAGCCGGAGACTTCCACCGCACTCGGCTTCGGATTCAGGTGCGGCTTCCTCGGACTCCTTCACATGGAGATCGTCCAGGAACGACTTGAACGTGAATTCGGTCAGACGATCATTACGACGGTACCTAACGTTGAATACAAGGTTGTCAAAAGCTCCGGCGAGACCGTCCTTGTCGATAATCCCGCAACAATGCCTTCACCCGCAACGATCGACCACATCGAGGAGCCATACGTCACGGCACAGATAATCTGTCCGTCTGAGTTCATCGGGAACGTAATGAAGCTCTGCATGGACAGGCGCGGCACCTACAAGAACACGACCTACATAGACCCGAAGCGGGCCGACATAAGATTCGAGCTCCCGCTGGCAGAGATCGTGTTCGACTTTTTTGACAAATTGAAGTCGATGACGCGGGGCTATGCTTCTTTCGATTACGAGTATCTCGACAACCGCGAGTCGGACCTGGTGAAACTGGACATACTCCTGAACGGCGAAGTCGTCGACGCTCTTTCATCCGTCGTACACAGGGACAAGGCATACGACTGGGGCCGGAAGCTAAGCGCCCGGCTCCGCAAGCTTATTCCGAAACAGCTGTTCGAAGTGGTAATCCAGGCAGCCATCGGCAGCAAGGTGATCGCACGCGAGAGCATATCTCCCATCAGGAAGAATGTCATAGCAAAATGTTACGGGGGCGATATAACGAGGAAGCGAAAACTGCTCGAGAAACAAAAAGAAGGCAAGAGGCGCATGAAGCAGATAGGTCGGGTCGAAGTCCCGCAGGAAGCGTTTCTTGCCGTACTCTCACTAAACGATGAAGAGTGATCACGAGGATCACGGAGAACGAAAATTGAACCAGACCCCAGTGTCCCGCTCCGCGGGGCAAAGCGCGCAGAAGAAACAGCAGAAATCACAGAAGAGGAAATTCAGGGACTCGCTGGAAGGATTGATCTTCGCGATCATCGCGGCGCTGCTACTGAAAACGTTTGTCGTCGAAGCTTACAGGATCCCGACCGGATCTATGGAGAACACTCTCCTTGTCGGGGACTTTCTGCTCGTAAATAAATTCATTTACGGATCAAAGAGCCCGCAGTATCTTCCGTTCACTGACATATCGATTCCATATTTCCAGCTCCCTTTGCTTGAACGCCCGCGTCGCGGAG
>JAJYJD010000102.1 GCA_021789755.1 Bacteroidota bacterium | reverse complement strand
ACCGGTTCGGACCTCCATGAGGTTTTACCCCCACTTCATCCTGGCCAAAGGTAGATCACCCGGTTTCGCGTTTGCCGCCCGCCACTGAATCGCCCTATTCAGACTTGCTTTCGCTACGGCTCCGGCCGAGTTATGGCCTTAACCTTGCGACGGACGAGCAACTCGTAGGCTCATTAAGCAAAAGGCACGCCGTCATCCTTCCACTTGCGTTTCGGGACTCCGACCGTTTGTAAGCATACGGTTTCAGGTACTATTTCACTCCCCTCTCGGGGTTCTTTTCACCTTTCCCTCACGGTACTTGTTCACTATCGGTCACCAGAGAGTATTTAGTCTTACGAGATGGTTCTCGCAGATTCCCACAGGCTTCCACTCATCCCGTGGTACTTGAGATCGCTTGCCAGAGAGCCGCGCGTGTTTTCGTTTACAGGACTTTCACCTTCTATGGTGTGCACTTCCAAACACTTCAACTAACACCGCGGTTTGAACTCTCCGACCTACTGCAAATCGGTCCACAAGCGCCTCACAACACCGCCGATACAACGGTTGCAGCCTTTAACATATCGGACGGTTTAGACTGTTTCCCTTTCGCTCGTCGCTACTCGGGAAATCGCTAATTGCTTTCTCTTCCTGAGGGTACTGAGATATTTCACTTCCCCTCGTTGCCTCTGCCGTGCCTATGAATTCAGCACGGAGTCACTCCGCATTACCGGAGCGGGGTTGCCCCATTCGGAGATCCCCGGGTTAAAGGTTGTTTCCACCTACCCGAGGCTTATCGCAGGTAGCCGCGTCCTTCATCGACTTCTGGTGCCAAGGCATCCACCGTATGCCCTTAGCAACTTAACCAAAAAATCCTTTTTTGAGACTAGAGTAACCAGATACTTCTACTACCCCCGATTCGGATCGGGGGCTATTTTAGGGACGGATCTTCCGACCAATCTTTCGATTTGCCGGACGACCGTATAAAAAAATGTTCCAGACTCAGTAAAACAATTGATTCGTTCGCTACTTCGACCGAAGTCGTTTCGCTACTAGGCATCAATCGCAATTACTTCCCAAATTGTCAAAGAACTGAGCCCTTGATCGGAGCGATGCACTCCGGAGCTAGTGGAGCTGAAGGGATTCGAACCCTCGACCCTCTGGTTGCAAACCAGATGCTCTCCCAACTGAGCTACAGCCCCGTAGCCGGTAGTTGACAGACACGCCAAGTGTGGGTCTGAGTGGAGTTGAACCACTGACCTTCCCGACTCAATCACATTGAGTCGGGACGCTCTAACCTTCTTTCGGAAGACGAGCTTACACTGACGCGCACCAAGCACGCCGAGTGTGGGCCTGAGTGGAGTTGAACCACTGACCTCACGCTTATCAGGCGTGCGCTCTAACCACCTGAGCTACAGGCCCAGTGTATTAACCGCTACAGAAGACTCAAAGAACTGTAGAAAAAAATTTGACAAGTTGTGCACGGAGCAAGTCAATCAGTTTAGGCTCCTTAGAAAGGAGGTGATCCAGCCGCACCTTCCGGTACGGCTACCTTGTTACGACTTAGCCCCAGTCACCGGTTTTACCTTAGGCAGCTCTCTCCTTGCGGTTGAGACACTGACTTCGGGTACCCCCGGCTTCCATGGCTTGACGGGCGGTGTGTACAAGGCCCGGGAACGTATTCACCGCGCCGTGCTGATGCGCGATTACTAGCAATTCCAGCTTCATGCAGTCGAGTTGCAGACTGCAATCCGAACTGAGGCCACTTTTCAGGGATTGGCTCCACCTCGCGGTTTTGCAACCCGTTGTAGTGACCATTGTAGCACGTGTGTGGCCCTGGACGTAAGGGCCATGAGGACTTGACGTCATCCCCACCTTCCTCACCGCTTGCGCGGGCAGTCCCACTAGAGTGCCCAGCATTACCTGATGGCAACTAATGGCAGGGGTTGCGCTCGTTGCAGGACTTAACCTAACACCTCACGGCACGAGCTGACGACAGCCATGCAGCACCTGTACCAGCTCTCGGCTTTACGAGTCGTTTCCCTTTCAGGATCCTACTACTGGCCTTTCAAGCCCAGGTAAGGTTCTTCGCGTTGCATCGAATTAAACCACATGCTCCACTGCTTGTGCGGGCCCCCGTCAATTCCTTTGAGTTTCAACCTTGCGATCGTACTCCCCAGGTGAGGTACTTAACGCGTTAGCTCCGGCACCCCCGTTTAACGGGAACACCTAGTACCCATCGTTTAGGGCGTGGACTACCAGGGTATCTAATCCTGTTTGCTACCCACGCTTTCGTCTTCGGGCGTCAGTACCGGTCCAGATGGCCGCCTTCGCCACCGGTGTTCTTCCTGATATCTACGCATTTCACCGCTACACCAGGAATTCCGCCATCCTCTCCCGGACTCAAGACCAGCAGTTTCAAAGGCAGTTCTGCAGTTAGGCTGCAGGATTTCACCTCTGACTTGCCAGTCAGCTTGAAGACCCTTTACACCCAGTGATTCCGGACAACGCTCGCCCCCTACGTATTACCGCGGCTGCTGGCACGTAGTTGGCCGGGGCTTACTTTGGAGGTACCGTCAGTGGCGCAAAGCACCAGTTTCTTCCCTCCCTACAGAGGTTTACAACCCATAGGGCCTTCATCCCTCACGCGGCGTCGCTGCTTCACCCTTGCGGGCATTGAGCAATATTCCTCACTGCTGCCTCCCGTAGGAGTCTGGACCGTGTCTCAGTTCCAGTGTGGCTGATCATCCTCTCAGACCAGCTACCCGTCGTAGGCTTGGTGGGCCGTTACCTCACCAACTACCTGATAGGGCGCAGGCTAATCTTCAGGCCCCCTTGCGGGGTTTAACAACTGTCACCATGCGGTGCCGCTGCATCGCCCGGTTTTAGTCCCGATTTCTCGGAGTTATTCCGGTCCTGAAGGCATATTGCCTACGTGTTACGCACCCGTGCGCCAGTGATCACGATCTATTGCTAAACCGTGACCCCTTGACTTGCATGTGTTAGGCACGCCGCCAGCGTTCGTCCTGAGCCAGGATCAAACTCTCCGTTGTAAAAAACTTCTGACCCACCGAAGGCGGATCGAAAGCCTTTAGCTGAGAGTTCGCCTGACATTAATTGAATCTTTGTGTCAAGGCTGAACCTTAAAACCAAATTGACTTTTCGCTGTGCACAGACTTGTCAAAGAACTTGCTTCGAGTTGCTTAAATCGAAGCGAAAAAAATCGCCCCCGAAACTAAGAGGGCGGTTTCGATATCAAACTTTTTCAAAAACTGTTACGACTAAATGTCGTCCAAAGCGTTAAAATATATACTGTCAGCGCCGAAAAGTCAAGCGTCAAGCATGCTTATTTGTACTATTTTTTCGACTTTCTTGGGTGATTTGCCCGTAAGATTTTCCTCTCAATTGTAATTCTTACCTCCCCCCCATTTGTCAGCGCCCCCCGCTCTAACGGACGCACGTCAATAGCTTCTGAATACAGATGTTTAGGATACTTTCTCCTGCTCACCCACCGACCCATTATCCGGCACGAAGATTGACCTTAGTATGTGGACGCAAGTTCAATGAACGAATGAAAGAGGGATCTCGAAGATTATGGAAAGTCTGACCATAACGAAACAAAGCCGCGAAACGGGTCTGCTCCCTGACAACGCCCCCTGGGAGACTTCAGCTGCCGCTCCCACTCCCAACAAATTGCGATTCGTGGTCGGTAATTCCGGCATCGACGTTAGACTCTCGAACACCGTTCCTATTTCTGCTTTGAGATTCGATATTGCTTTCGAAATAAAAATCAATTACAGAACTCCCAACCTTGCTCTAAGAGCACAGCACCTGAACAACCACATCAATTTTCAGGACAACGTTATGTCGTTCGTTCTATCGGATATAGACGGGAAAGGGATCGCCCCCGGCAACGGGAGCATCCTAAACATTCCGTTCGAAGGCGGACAGCATTTTGATGTTGCATGCGCCTTCGCGTCGACACGAACCGGGGGAGTTTCGGAAATAAATTATTCGGTAAGCAGAGAAGCTGAGGACGAAGAGACAATTATACTCGAACAGAACGATCCCAATTCGTTCAGCGGCAGAACCCGTCTGGATTTCAGGATTCCGAACGATGCGGACACCAAGCTCATCATCTACGATGCCGGCGGAGCATTGATAAGAACGCTTGTCGACTCCATGCTCGAGTCGGGTTCACATTCGGTCGAGTGGGACGGAGAGGATGACAGCGGAAATACAATGGAGTCGGGGATTTATATCTATAGACTTTACGCGGGAGTTTACAGTGTGACTAAGAAAATGGTTTACCTCTCGGAGGCCTCACCACGAAAATAAGTTTCCCTCCAAGCCAACGCTCAACAAAGGGGCGCGATAGAACCAATCGCACCCCTTTTTTTATTTTCCAAGAGCCCGGTTAATGGAGGTAAGAATATCATCAAGATCGTAAGGCTTGCTGACAAAATCTGAAGCACCCAGTCGCAACGACTCGATAGCGTTCTTGACATCCGCGTATGCGGTGAGCATAATGACTTTTGTCTCAGGTATATTACCTTTTACGTACTTCAGGACCTCAAACCCGTCCACCCTCGGCATCTTGATGTCCAATAGGACGACATCGAAGCGATCTCCTTGTTCGCTCTTCTTCCTTACAAGGTCGATCGCCTCATCACCGTCGCCGGCACTTTGAACTTCGAAGGCTTCAGCCTCCAGCTCGCTTGCGAGCAGGAACCTCAGCGCTTCTTCGTCATCTACGACGAGTACCTTGGGTTTCGACATTAGCCTTTCTCACTTTCCAACAGTCGGGTCAAGACTCTTGATCTGATTTTCGAGCTCGCGAAGCTGATCCTGCACCGACTTCTGCGCTTTGGATCCTTGCGTTGAAAGCGTTTCAAATCGGTCTCTTAATGTAGGAAGTATATCAGCCTTAATCAATATTATCAGCTCTTTTGTCTGGACGCTGATCACCTCGGAACCCGTCAGATATCTGAGTCCAAGTACCCACCATGGAAGGTCTTTCAATACCGGGATGCCCTCCCTGTGAGTTGTCTGTGTCGTGCTGTAAAGCCCTCCTATAGTGGTCTGTTCGCCGTTCAATAAGAGTACTTTCGTGGTGGCCTGCTCGGTATTGATAATCGTTCCGGTTGTAGCATTTCCTCCCAGGGAACTGTTTGTGAGATCAAGGTTGAGGCTCACGAAGTCAATACTGTCCTGACTATATACGGTCGGAGTGGCATTGATGATTATTCCGGCATTCTGCATCGTCTGCACCGTGTTGCCCGCAAAGTCCCTGGTTGTGACGAAGAAGTTCACCCCGACCTGGATATGGCCGGCTTCTCCCGATCTCACTGTAATCTCCGGGCTCGCGAGAATCTTTCCCATGTCTTCGGACTGGAGCAACCCGAATATGGCTCCGACAGTACCGTAGGAAAATGCATATTGACCACTTGCGGTGATATCTCCGCTTTGAGCTGCGTTGAGTCCCAGAGTCGGAGGTACGCCGGATACACCGCCCGGTAAATTTGCAGTAGGTATGCTGGTGATTCCGTGCCAGGCGTTAGTGAGCAAGAAGTTGATGTTGATACCGTGCTGATTCAGTTTTGTCAGGTCGGCCTCAAAAAACAGCGCCTGGATGGTCACCTCTCTGGAGTTCAACGTAGGAGTGCCGGGCGGCAAAGCGGGACCCGCAGCCTTTTCTTCTCCCTTAATTACCACCTGCTGCTGTCCGGGAGTAATCTGGATATAGCTTTCATACTCTTTGTACCACAGGTTATTGGCCCGCAGGATCGTTTCGAACGCATCGAGCCATTGCATCCGGTCGATATCCACACCGATGGATGCCTTCCTGTTTTCCGGATCGACGATGATCTTGTTGAGAAACTTTGTGCTGTAGCTGTCAAGCAGAGTTATCGCCTGGTTAAATGGTGTATTTGCCGTGATGGTCACCATCTGGTCGGGGGCGACATAGTTGTGCCGGAATTCCTTCGGCTCCGCGTTTATCTGAGCCTTAACGCTCACGGCACAAAACAGAACGGCTAGGAAAAACAATATAGTTTTTTTCATCACTTTCCTCTTCTATTTTCCAAATCTTACTTTCAAATCGACGCGATCAATTATGCCGCCCTTGTTCAAGGTAAACTCGGCTTCGTTCTTGTTCGGAGAAATCTTGGTAAGATATCCAAGGTAAACTTCGTCGCCGACACGCAATATGTGGCCCATCCCGTTCTGGTCCACGATGAAGACCTTGTCGGACATTACTGCTTTCAGATCTGACCTTTCCACATCTACGAGGCCTCTGACGTTAGGGGGAGGTTCGGAAGAGATCAACGGCTTTAGAAAATTCAAACCGACGTTGACGGGTCGGTAGAATGTCGGGTCGACACCCGACTTATTATCTGAAGAAACGCCGGCGACAGATGAATAGTAGGCATACAGGTCCATCGTGAACGGGACTATCGTCTGCGTCATCCCGGTCGTGGCATCGCGAACCTCATGTCCCGACACCGAAAGATCGCCGATCTTGTAAAGCAGCTTGGCGTGTTCCAGATACCAAATGAACTTAAACAGGCTGGAGTATGAAGTCTCACCTTTCAGGTTATACGTATTGTACCCGTACTGCTTCATAGTCCTTGGGCCCTGGTAGAGCATGTCGAATTTCACGAAGCCACTAGCGTCCATTATACGATTGAGATACGCGTATGTTAGCGCGGTCGTGTCGTTGCTCGGTATTACTTTGAATCTCTTCGCGTACTTCTCTTTCATATCATCGAGCTTTTGCTGCGAAGATTTCAGTTCGGCTTCGACGGCCGGACGCTGATCGATGGTCTTGTCCAACGAAGCGACTTCAGTCTGAAGCTTTTTCTTTTCTCCGGGCTGAACGACTTTCGTCAGATAGAACCCGACGCTGAAGATTATCGCCAGAAAAGCTGCGAGGACGATCGTATTCCTTAGTGCATAAGACATATTGCCAGATCCTCACTTTCGCGAATAATTCAAATCAATTTGAAAATCGTAAACAGGCTTGTTCCGTATGTCCGCAATCGTAACTTTTCGCAGTATGGAGCCGGGATAAAGCTGGGCGAATCGCGGTATCCTGTCACGATAGACCGAAAATCCTTCGAGGTAATACTGTCCTTCTCTTAATTGGTGTACATCGGTCAGCCACATACTGCCGACGTCTCTCACCGAACGGGAAAGCGAGCCCATCAAGTCCGACCATCTTTCCGTGTTGGGTGTCAATGAATCAAGTATAGCGATGGCAGTCGAGTACTTGCCAAACTGCGACTGGACGGAGGTAATCTGAGACTTCAATGCGGCGACCTCGGCCGCCTGGACTCTCTTAACCACGATATCCGATCGTATCCTGGCGATCTCATTCTGGTTGAAGGAATAATTGTATGTGAAGTAGAAAGTCGACCCGAAGACCAATATGGCCAGCAGAAGACCGTGCCAGGCGAGCTTGAAAATCTTCTGGCTCTCACGAACTTTCGTAGGCGTCAGGTCAGCGGAGTAATAACTCTTGGACTTCCCCACGGCAGCACGCGTAGCGCTCGCAATGGGGACAGCGTACTGCGGGATCAAATCGGCGCCGCCGGCGGGGAGTTGGGAGACATCGACTCTGTGCAGCTGCAGATAATCGACCTCAGCACCTACCAGCAGTGAGGACAAGAATCCCTTTATGTCGAAATTCTTGCACTCTCCGCACAGGATGACCTGATCTATTCTCGGCAGGCTCAAGTTGTCCTGCCCCAGAAGTATTCTGCTGTAAATAGTGTTCTGAACGCTGAACGAGTCTGCACCCTCACTTATGATCGGGGCAATGTTAAAGAGGTGTCTTCCCCGCATAAATATCAGTCTCGTATACTCGATGCCGACGTAGACTATGACCGTCACCTCGTCTTCCCTCAAGGGGTAATTGGTTTTGACGAGATTCACGAGAGCGATATCGCTGCTTTCCACGAATGCGATCTTTGGCATGCGGGCGCCGAGAAACGGACGGGCGCTCATCACAAGATCCAGCACCGGGATTTCCTGCTCCCGGACTACTCCGACGAAGCCCGTCTCCGACGCGCTCGAAAGGAGCTGCACTTGCTCTTTTGTTACTCCGGCGCGGGTCGCCTGAAGCTCCTCTATGATTCTGGCGATGATCTTATCCTGTTTCTGCTTACCCTGTACCTCGATGGGGTGATAAAAGACATATGGCTCACCGACCGACAGCGCAAGAGGCTTCTTCTTCTTGTACCTGTCGAAGATTTCGGTGATGACAGAAGCGTTGGCGGCCTCGCCCGGTCCCTCTTGCAGTGCAGGTTGGGTAAGATCGATCGTCTCGGTGGTCGACTCAAAGCCCGACGTGGCCGCGACGGAGGCGGCGATCTCCAATTTCTGGGCCAGCTTGGCGTTAAAAAGATCCATAAGGATGATTTTCCGTCCGCGTCTCGCGACGTGGGCAACCTTCAGATCTACTCCGTCGGCATATAGTCCGAGGGCATCATTGGAAGCCATTTTGCACTCCTAGATTGTGGCTACATCATTTGCAGGAGCTGTTCCATCCTGCGTTTATTATTGGCGTAGTTCATGACATTCTCTTTGGAAATCCTCCGCTGCATATAGAGCCGCTTCAGATCCTGCTCCATCGTCATCATACCGAGATCGGAACTCTCGGAAATCATCTGATAGATCTCACTGGTGTTCTTGTTCTTGATCGCTGCTTTGACCGAAGGGCTTGCAATCATAACCTCTTTTGCGAGTACGCGCTTCCCATCGAGACTCGGTACGAGTTTCTGGGATATGACACATTGCAGGACGTCTGCAAGGCGCTGCCATACACGTTCCTGCTCTGTCGCAGGCACCTCGGCAACGATTCTGTCGATACTTTCAACAGCCGAGGCGGTATGCAGAGTCGAGAAGACTTTATGTCCGCTGTCGGTGATTTCCAATGCAGTCATTATAGTGTCCGAGTCGCGCATCTCGGCAATCATCACGATGTCCGGATCCTGTCTTAATGCTTCAACTGCGCCTTCCTTGAATGAAAGCGTGTCTCTTCCCACCTCACGGTGGCGTACAATACATCTATCGGAAGTATGGACGAATTCAATAGGCGACCCGATAATCACTATGCCGCCGTTGACCGTGTGATTGTTCATATCGATGATCGAATCAAGAGTCGAGCTTTTGCCGGACCCGGTTATGCCGGTCACAAGGATTAGACCTTCCTTTGTGTGTGCGAGGCTGAGAATATTTACGACGTTTGGATGCAGCACGAGGTCGCTGACGGACCTCACTTGCTGGTTTACGGCACGCATGTTAAGAGCCACATCTTCAAGGTCCATATAAACATCGGCACGGAAGCGCACCATCTGGTTGTCCTCGCTGAACATATAGGAGAAATCAAGGTTGCGCTTATCGTAGAAGAACTGTCTCTGCCGCTCGGAGAGAATGTTCTGGATCATTATGCTCGATTCTTCGCTCGAGAAGGTCCCCCACGAATCATCGGGCTGTTTAGAGCCAAATATCCTGTACCAGATTTTGCCCTTTCCTCCAAAACCGCCGAGATCTATATCGGATGCACCGTTATCGCGCATCTTGCTTAAAAATCCGTTGAAGTAATTCCTGATCTCGATTCGCTGGTCATCCGGAAGGTTTGACACCAAGTTTCCCACGAATATATGCCGTTCAAGCCCACGGACGAGATCAGAGATTTGGGATGACAACTGCTTCAGCAGGTTTCTTGCCGGTGCAACAACATTTGCCTGAACAGCTTCCAACTAGCCCTCCTCATTTAATACATTAGTTTCGCGACCCTGACCGGCGTTCACCAAGTCCTCTTAGTCCTCGGTGGTGGTGGCGGCGACTTCCTCCATCGTAGTCGCCCCCTCAAGAACGCGGTGGATGCCTGCACGGCGCAGCGTCCACATGCCGTCCTTCACAGATTGTTCGCGAATATCGTCTTCGTTAATGTCTTCTCCGGCGTTCATGATGATGTGTTTGATATCTCGGGTGAAATACAACGCCTCGTGTATGGCAGCTCTTCCTTTATATCCGGTGCCGCTGCATTTTTCACATCCGACCGCTTTATATAGAGTGTGGTCTTTAAGTTCATCTTCGGTAAATCCGAAACGCAAATAAGCGTTCTTATCGATGTCATCCTTTCCGATCGGCTGCTTGCAGTTCGAACATAGCGTGCGAACAAGCCGCTGGGCAACGATAATGTTCACGGCGCTGGCAAGAAGGAACGGCTCTATTCCCATTTTGAAGAGCCTGGCGACAGCGCTGGGTGCGTCGTTCGTGTGGAGGGTGGAAAATGTCAGGTGGCCCGTGTTTGCCAGCTTGACTGCAATGTCCGCGGTCTCTTTATCGCGGATTTCTCCGACAAGGACGATATCGGGGTCATGCCTCAGTATAGACCTTATCGCCTGCTCAAAATTCATCTTGGGCCCGATCCTCAGCTGCCTGGCGCCGTTGATAATATACTCAACGGGGTCTTCAACAGTAAGCACGTTTACGGTCGGATCGATTACCTGGTACAGTGCCGCGACAAGTGTCGTCGATTTACCGCTTCCTGTAGGTCCGGTCAAAATGATCATTCCCTGGGGCTTCTTGATGGCTTTAAAGAAACTTTCCCGCGCCGGGCCCTGCAACCCCAGTTTTTCCAGATCGGTTATCACTTTCCTGTCGTCGAGAACGCGGATAACGACGCTCTCAAACTTGTGTCTGAATTCGCTGGCCACCATCGGCAGTATTGAGACACGGAATCGGATCCAGTGATCGTCTATCTTGCGCTGGATGAATGCATCTTGTCCGGCTTCGCGCTCGAACCTGTCGGCTCCCTTTGAACGGTCCTTGATAACGGCAGAAACGGCCTCCGGCAGCACACCCTCCTGAGTGTACCACAATCTGAGGTCGCCGTCAATCCGGAAATGGATGTCGGATCGGCTCCCGTCTCTCGGGACCACATGTATATCGCTGGCTCCCCTGCGGACGGCCTCGACGAGCATTCCCTCAACAAGGTTGATGAGTACGCTCTTATTAATTTCGGCTTCAAGCTGCTGCTCGTCAATTCCCTCTTCTTCACCCGTCGTGATATCGCCGAGTTCGTCCTGGGTGGAGCTCGTCAACACTTTCAGGAATTCGTTCTCGGGAGGGAACACTTTGTCGATAAGTCCCTGCAGGTCTTTCAACCTCACATAAGCGACTTCGTATCGCTTAGCCGCGAAGCTCCTCGCAAGCCTGGGAATTTCTTTGTTGGTAGGATCGGCCGCCACGATTATGAGCTTGTCGGGTCGTGCCTCATCAAACTTCATGGGGAGCATC
>JAJYJD010000101.1 GCA_021789755.1 Bacteroidota bacterium | reverse complement strand
CGCAATGATAAACCCGATCAGCGGCACTACGCAACTCGATCCTCGGAGCATCCCTCCCAATTTTAATGACGATCCGAGTCAGTCACATCTTCAAAATATTGCGAACACCAGCAGCTTTTCCAGGGGGCGAGCGCTGACCGCTTCGCTGGATCTGGAGATGAACTTGAACCTGTCGGATGAAATCACTTCCGTGATAAAATTCGGCGGCATGGACCGTTACCAAACCAGATCGTTTGACTATAGTACGACGGGCACACAGGGGCTGAATATTCTAAGTGCGGCTTCTTTCGACGACTCGCTCCAGCAACATTTCTTCAAGTCGGTAACTTATACAAATGCGAATATTCCTATGACGCCATTTGTCGATCCCAACTACAACTACGGAAAATTTCTCGGAGGAAATTACAAGATGCTTTATCCCCTTAATTACGGGATGCTCTCGAGCTGGGCGAGTTATTTGCAACAGAATGTGGGAAAGTTTTCGACAAACGGAAGTCTATTTTATTTCCACGACGAAGCAAATTCAACCATGAATAACTACACAGGGCACGAAAATCAAAGTGCAGGATACGTCATGGCGACCATTAACATCGGTCCTCAGGTCACTTTGATCCCCGGTGTCCGCTATCAGAGTCTTCAGACTACTTACACAGCGTCTCGCGGCTTTCAGAATACTCAATCCGACCTCGGCTCGGGGCCGTACAATCACTATGATACGACTATCACTGAGACTCATGGCTTCTGGCTGCCGGACGTTGCTCTACAGTACAAGCCGCTGTCGTGGTTTGATGTCAGATTATCGTACACCCACACGCTGGCTTATCCTGATTATCAAGCCATAATACCGGTCATCAATGTGAGCTCGACTGAGGCGACAATAACCTACAACAACTATGAGCTGGCCCCATCGCGTTCGACAAACTACGACGCTTTCTTTTCGTTATATAGCAACGAGATCGGACTTCTCACCCTGGGCGGCTTCCTGAAGCAAATCGATAATCTGATCTTTCAAGAACAAATCTATATCAATGCCTCGAACATTTTTAAGTATTTTCCCCCGGGATTCATCTCTAACGCCACCTTGCCAAGCGGTACTCCGCAACTGACGACTTTTGTCAACGATTCCAATCGGGCAACCGACTATGGATTGGAGTTCGACTGGGAAACTCATTTCTGGTACTTGCCACAGCCATTCAACGGCCTGGTCCTCAACGTTAATTACACGCATGTCTTTTCAGAGGAGAAATATCCGTATGTCGGCATACCCACTACAGGCCGCTCAAGGGTGCCTTTCGATACTTCTTATACGACGCGCCTTCTTTACCAACCCGACAATATTGCGAATCTATCCATAGGCTACGACTACAAAGGTTTCTCCATCAGGGTGTCGATGATTTATCAGGATAACATTTTTTCGGGTCCAAATTACTGGCCACAGTTGAGGACGACTACCGCTGCTTATACGCGATGGGATATCTCGGCAAAACAGGATCTGCCCTGGCACGGGCTTCAGCTCTACGGCGATATCAGCAACTTGAATAGTGAGGACGATATTCAGGTCATTCAGGCTCCAACGGGAGTGCCGCAGGCGCAGCAGTCGTATGGTATGACCGGTGATCTGGGATTGAGGATACGTTTCTGAAAGTTCCAGAGCAAGGATTTTTCCAGGCGCCGGGCCTTATGGAGTCGGCAATCACTTTAAGACTGAATATGTTGAGCGTACGGGAATCGAAAAGTGAGCGCCGTAAACTTTATCGAGCATTCACTCAAGTCCCCCGAAATGGAGGTGATACGACAATCGAGAGTCTTTTTTTATTACGAACCATGTCAATGGTTCGAAACATTATCAACGTTATCGTTACAAAATAGGAGAAGGAAAATGAAAAAGTTATTCACCGCAATGTCTCTCATTGCGATGGTGGTGCTTTTCAGCGCACCAAGTCAGTCGTATGGCCAGAGCGGTACGCTCCTTGTCTATGCGGGCGGGACGCAGACCCGCACTATCGATCAGATTATCGGAGCAGATACGCTCACCGGCGGCGTCCAAGCGCATAGTGTGTATCAGCTTGTCTCGCTCGATACCACCTATTTGCTCGACGCCACAATAACGGTGAAATCAAGCGTGTCAATTGTCGGAGTGCCGGGTTCTAATGGCCAGCTGCCCTGTATTCAAGCAGACCTCGTTGGGACTGCGATAACGGGGATATTTTTCACATTCAACGGAAAGGGGACAAGAGTAAACTTAGAGAACCTTTACTTGCTGGGTGTCGCACCTAACAATGCGAACAACACGGGAGCCGGACAAGGAGTTCAGGTTTCTGCGGACAACATAAGCCTCACGGTGTTCAATTGCGTATTTGACAATATGTCACAATTTGAAATTGCTTATGGTGCTAACGGGTGTAATTTCTACATTAATAATTCCAAGTTCAGGAATGGTATCGATGTGGCATCGGCGTACTATGTGCCGGAGCTCCTTCGCAGCTTGAACGGCGCTGGTAACTGGAGTACGGATACAATCGATATTAAATACAATACCCTGCTTGGTGTAGCCATGGGGCCCGTGGAAACGACCGGACTCACGACATATATGAACTTCTCCCACAACGACGTGATCCTCACATCAAAGGGGCCCTTCTGGTCGGAAAGAGAAGCCAATCTGGTATTCGACGATAACATTTTCTACGACACTTACGCCGTCGGCGAGAGCAAAGGCGAGTATACCGGCGGATGGGATGAAATCAAACCGCCAAGGATCCCCTCGATATTCTACTTAGCTCCACTAGACTCGGCGACCGGTGCCAGGCTTCTCGGCCACGCAATAACCAGCCCGGCAGACAGCGCTGCAGCCGAAGCTGCAAGAAAAATTCAAGTCAAGAATAATGCCTATTTTTGGTCTTCGGGGCTCACAACGTTCTGGACCAGCTGGAATGACACTGCTCATGTGGACAGTATTTATACACCAGTATTCATGAACAATGAAACGGCCGCTATGTTCAGCAACTCGACAGGATATCCGAATTTTGTGCAAAGCGGTAACGTGAACTCTGATCCGGGCTTCGGTCCGTCAATTGACGAAGTTTTGAATCCCCCGGGCTCAGTCACGAACGACGGCGTCGGCCTTCTCGCATGGATCGCGGCAGTGAGAGGCGGAACAGGTACAACACAGTATTACGCTTACAAAAGAACCCAAGTCCCGCAACCTCAACCTGGAAACTGGGTCCCCACATGGCCTCTACCCGAAGCTGCTGATCTGGCATACACCAACGCCACGTTGAAGTCGAGCAGCACAGATGGGTTGCCTTTAGGCGATCCGTACTGGTTCAACGGCATCACTGCCGTCAAGCAGCAGCAGCTTGCGATGCTTCCGGCAAAGTTTGAACTGAGCAACAACTATCCGAACCCATTCAACCCATCGACCACGATAAAGGCCAGCTTGAAATCTGCGGGCGCGATGAGCCTTACGATCTACAACGTCCTCGGACAGGTTGTGCAGGTCGTCGACCAGGGTTACAAACCAGCTGGCGAGTACGTTTACAACGTCAACATGGATAGGTTCGCCAGTGGAGTCTACTTTTACACCCTGCGTCAAGGGACAAATGTAGTAACCAAGAAAATGCTTCTCCTTAAGTAGTGGATTAGTCCCATTACTGGAGCGGGACTGCCCCGACGTGCGGGGCAGTCCTTTATTATCAACAAATTCACCCTTTGCCTTTAACGGGTTTCATCGAAGCAGGATTAGAATGTCGTTGGTCTCAAATTTTCTCTGCGCAACTACCTCTTTCGGCCTTGTGAGTGCGATTTTCTCGCTTGTCGTGAACAACAGGCAGAAGTTTCTGGCGGTGAAAAAACTTGTCCTGTTGAAATGATGAAACAAAGCGGGTGGCTCGGATCTTCGGTGAGATTTTCGGCGCGTGTCCGATACCGGCTTTTTAGCCCTATTGGGAGAATGGATAATTGAACAAGCCATGAAGAAGAGGGGTCCTGCATTCTGGGTTCCGACGCTCTATTTCGCGGAAGGGCTGCCTTTCGTCACCATTAACGTCGTCTCTGTCCTGATGTACAAATCTCTTGGAATATCGGATGCAGACATAGCTTTCTATACCACGCTGGTGATTTTGCCGTGGACGTTGAAGCCTCTCTGGGGACCGCTGCTTGAGATGTTCAAGACGAAGAAATATTTCGTTATCGCGACGCAGTTCATGGGCGGAATAGGATTCGGGCTGCTTGCCCTTACGCTGAAACTTCCATCATTTTTCCAATACTCCATTGCGCTTCTGGCCATTATCGCGTTCAACGGTGCTACACACGATATAGCTGCGGACGGAGTCTATATCAATGCGCTGACCGGAAAAGAGCAGGCTGAATATGTCGGCTGGCAGGGTGCGTTTTACAATGTCGCGAAAGTTCTCTCGCAAGGCGCGTTTGTTTACCTGGCCGGACAGCTCGAAGGATCGATCGGGGTCGTCCATGCCTGGATGATAGTAATGGCGCTGTTCGGCGGGATCCTGATAGTACTCAGTATTTACCACGCGAGAGTGCTTCCCTCGGGTGGAGCAGCGGGCGAGGTCAAGACTGCCAAAGAAGCTTTCGGCACATTTTGGGATGTGGTAAAGACTTTCTTTGAGAAGAAATACGTCGGCTGGGGAATTGCTTTCATAATTCTCTACCGCTTCGCCGAAGGACAGGCGATGAAGATTGTCCCGCTTTTCTTCCGGGCGGATCGCGCGGTCGGCGGACTCGGTCTATCGACATCTCAGATCGGCATCATCTACGGCATCTTTCCGCCAGTGGCGTTTATCATAGGCTCGATACTGGCCGGCTATTTCACGGCTAAACTCGGCTTGCGGAAATCTTTGATCATCCTTTGCGCTTTTTTCAACATCCCCTTTGCGGTTTACGCGTTCCTGGCATTCACGACTCCGACCAGTCTAGTTACTATAGGCACGGCAGTCGTGTTCGAGTATTTCGGCTACGGCTTCGGCTTCGTCGGGCTTACCCTATATATGATGCAGCAGATCGCTCCCGGGAAATACAAGATGGCGCACTACGCTTTCGCTACGGGTGTCATGAACCTCGGCCTGATGATACCGTCGGCAATGAGCGGATTCATCAGCGACTTTCTCGGCTACAAGCACTTTTTCCTGTGGGTGATGATAGCGACTATCCCGTCGTTCCTGGTTACCTGGCTGGTCCCTTTCAGAGAAGTGGAAGAGGACGCGCCTCCTGCTCCGGCATCTCCCGCACAGGATAAATGATCACGGAACGTGACACTCCGAGATTTAGGCTTCAAAATTTAGAATTGAGAATTTAAATATGCGTTACGGTTATTTCGACGACAAGAACAGAGAATATGTAATTGACCGACCCGATGTTCCTGTATCATGGACCAACTATCTCGGGGTCAAGGATCTGTGCACCGTAATATCACACAACGCCGGCGGTTATACTTTTTACAAGTCGACAGAACATCACAGGGTAACGAGGTTCAGGCAGAACGGCGTTCCGCTCGATCGGCCCGGCCACTACGTTTATATACGTGACGACGAGACGGGCGAATTCTGGTCTCTGTCGTGGCAGCCGGTCGGTAAGGATTTCACAAAGGCTAAATATGTCTGCCGGCACGGCTTGTCTTATTCGAAATTTCAGTGCGATTACAGTGACATCGAGGCTGAACAACTAATGTTCATTCCCGTCGACGACGATGTCGAATTATGGGATGTAAAGATAAAGAACAAAGGCGGGAGGCCGCGGAAGCTGAGCGTTTTTTCCTACCTTGAGTTTTCATTTCATCACGTCGAGATCGATAATCAGAACCTTCAGATGAGCCTGTACGCCGGCGGTTCGAATTACAAGGACGGGATAATCGAATACGATTTCTTCTACGAACCCTGGACTTATCATTTCTTTGCTTCGAATTTTGATCCCGACAGTTACGATTGTGTCCGGGATACATTTATAGGGAATTACCGGACTGAGACGAATCCGGCTGCCCTTGAACGAGGCGTGTGCGGGAATAGTACCGAGCTTGGGGGAAATCACTGTGGCGCGCTGCACAGGAAATTATCGCTCAAGCCGGGAGAAGAAAGCCGCATCGTATTCATGCTCGGTGTCGGCTCCCGCAAAGAGAAGGGCTATGCGTGCAGGAAAAAGTATTCCGATCCGGGAAATGTCGATTCGGCATTCCGCGAATTGAAGGAATACTGGGAACGCAAGACGTCGGTGTTCCAGTGCAAGACTCCCAGCGATGGAATGAACACGATGATCAACACCTGGACATTATACCAGGCTGAAACGTGCGTCGTATGGTCTCGTTTCGCCTCCTTCATTGAAGTAGGCGGTAGAGTCGGGCTCGGCTACAGGGACACATCGCAGGACGTCATGGCAGTTCCTCACACGAACCCGGAAAAAGTGAAAAAGCGCATCCGGGAAATCCTCCACGGTCAGGTCAGCAAGGGCTACGGGCTTCATCTCTTCGACCCGGAGGTATTCAAGCCCCAGGCGGAGAGGCTCCCCGGTGTAAAGCTGCCGACCGTCGTTCCGACGCCGAGCCCCGCGTCGATAATTCACGGTATGGAGGATGTCTGTTCGGACGATGCGCTGTGGATAGTTGCATCGGTGTGCGAATATGTGATGGAGACAGGCGAGCTGAGTTTCTTCAATGAAGTGATACCGTTTGCCGATGACGGCAAGGCTACGATATATGAGCATTTGAAACGCTCGATCGATTTCACTGCCGAGCAGACCGCGAATAACGGTATCTGCCTCGGCCTTCGCGCCGATTGGAACGACTGTCTCAACCTGGGAGGTGGGCAGAGTGCGATGGTTTCCTTCATGCATTACTGGGCACTCCGCTACTTCATCGACGCGGCGGAAATACTCGGCTACGAGAACGATGTACATGAATATTCCAAAATGGCAGAAACCGTCCGTGAGTCCGTCGAGCGCGAACTCTGGGACGGCGAGTGGTATGCCCGCGGTGTAACGCGCGCCGGAGTGAAGATCGGCGTCAAATCGAATAAGGAAGGGAAGATCTTCCTTGAGAGCAATAGTTGGGCAGGCCTATCGGGAGCGGCATCGCCGGAGCATGCCCGCAGTGCAATGGACGGGGTGCACAAACATCTCGCATCTCCGTACGGTCTGCATCTCAACTGGCCGAGCTACACTGAGGTGGACGACGATATCGGATACGTGACGCGAGTGTACCGCGGCATCAAGGAGAACGGCTCGATCTTCAGCCATCCGAACCCGTGGGCCGTCATCGCCGAATGCAAACTCGGCCGCGGCAACCTGGCGATGAAGTTGTACGATGCTCTACTTCCGTACAATCAGAACGACATGATCGAGATCCGTCAGTCCGAACCTTATGTGTACTGCCAGTTCGTTATGGGAAAGGACCATACGGCTTACGGGCGTGCGCGTCATCCGTGGCTGACCGGAAGCGGTGGATGGAGTTATACCGCGGCGACAAAATATATTCTCGGCATTCGCCCGACGTATGAGGGACTCGTGATCGATCCGGCCATCCCGTCAGCCTGGGATGGCTTCGAAGTCGTGAGGAAATGGCGCGGGGCAACATATCACATATCAGTCATGAACCCCGACCACGTCGAGAAAGGGGTCAGATCTGTTCGTGTCAACGGCAAACCGGTCGACGGTCCGGTCCCAATACAGCGTGCAGGAACTGAGAACCGCGTAGAAGTCGTAATGGGGAAATAGTTTCCTGCCGAGTGTTTTCCCGGACTTTTGCCAGACAATGACGGGAGCCGACGATCATCACAATTAACACGTAAGTTTCCCACATAAAGGCTTCGAGAAGAGACTTTCTGAGAACGGGCGGACTTGCGGTGGCAGTGATCCATCACTGAAGCGAGAAACTCCGCTTGGTTTCTTAACACGAACTTCCCTGTGCGGACGGCAGATACTATTTCATGCCATCGACGTCCATTGGGTTAAGGATTATCGCGAGTACTCCCTTCTCCTTCATCATGTTATTGAATGACGGGATCGTCGATGTCATCAATTTGCCGTACTCACTCTCAACATTTGCAAGGCGTTCCTCCAGCATTTTGAAGACGGTTATATCCTGATCTGTCGGTGCGAAGTCGGGGCTGCCGGCGACGTCACCCGCTCCGTCACCTACCTCTCCGGCGAGCCAGAGGAATTTCATATACAGCTGCATCGGGGCCGCGTACGTCTTTTCGTCGTCGGCGGCAAGGTATTTCTGGAAGAGTCTGTCCTCAACCTGCTGAATCTTCCCGTCAAGTGCCTTGGCGGAATCCAATATTGACGCTTCGTCGGGGAGGCCGTGGACGTAAATGGGCATGTCTTCAATTTGTTTTCTGACGCGTTCGATCGAGTTGATCATGCCGACAACTGTATCGATGTCTGCGTCTATCGCACGCCACAATCCGACGCTTGCCTTTATATCGGCCAGAGTCCCCTCCGAATGCGGGTCTTTGAGAACCATCAAGGGTTCCGTCAGCGTCTTCCCGTCGACGGTCAACTTAACCGTGTACGTCCCCGGCTCGGCGAGCGCGCCGAGCAGAGTCGGACCGATTCCCCAGTGGTAAATCCGCCTCGTCTTTTTTCCGATGAACCTCGAGTCGCTCCAAATCTGCGGGTAACTTTCAGGTGTAGTCCGCAACTTAACCTCTCTTACCGACGGATATCGCAAGTTCCAGTAAACGCGGTTAATCCCGGCATCCTTCGTCCCTTCCAGCGTCCGGACGACATTTCCGGCCGAATCGAGTATCGTTATTGCCACGTTGCCCTTCGGAACGGTCTTCAGATAATAATTGATGTCGGCTCCGTAGACCGGATTATGACCCACCGAAGGGTCGTCGGGGACGAAGCGATGTACGCTGACGGAGCGGAACCTGTAAGCGGGCCGGAGTTTGAATAGAAACTCCGGCGAATTCAGAACGTCCGCAGTAAGCTGCTCGAGCGGTTCGATGTCATCCATTATCCAGAACCCGCGGCCTTTGGTTGCAAGCACGAGATCGTGGAAATGTTTCTGTATGACCAACCAGGTGACCGGAGCGTGAGGAAGATTTGTGTTCAGCGGTAGCCAATGGTCCCCGTCGTCGAAGGAAGTGTAAATCGAATTCTCGGTTCCCGCAAAGAGCATTCCCCTTCGGAACGGGTCCTCTATGACATCATGCACGTAGCTGAAAACGCTCTTCGGAATGCCGCCCGCGATGAATTTCCATGTTTTGCCATAATCAGCAGTCTTATATATGTATGGATCGCGGTTATCCATCTGGTGGAAGTTGACGCTGATGTAGGCGGTTGCTGCGTCGAAGTGTGAGGCGTCGATGTTGCTGATTGTCCCGTAAGGAGGAAGCCCGGGAATGTTCCTGGTAACGTTTTCCCAGCTCCTGCCGCCGTCGGTAGTGATATGAACGAGACCATCGTTGGAACCCGTCCAAATAACTCCTTCTTTAAACGGCGACACCGCAATTGCGAATAAGGTCCCCCAGTATTCGACGCCGAGGTTATCCGGGGTAAGTCCACCCGAACTTCCCATATGGCTGTGGTCGTTCAGAGTCAGGTCCGGACTTATTATTTTCCAACTCTGACCGGCATCTGTCGTCCTGTGCACGTACTGGCTGCCGACGTAAACTGTGTTGTGCTGGAGAGGATCGATGACCAGCGGCATTGTCCAGTTCCATCTGTATTTCAAAACTCCTGCAGGCGAATCGAGAGACTTGCTCGGCCATGGGCTGACCGATCGTGTCTGGCCGGTTCTCAGATTGAACCTGTCAACTTCTCCTGCGTAGCAGTTTCCCCAGACGATATCGTTGTCCACCGGGTCGGGGTAAGAGAAGCCCGACTCGCATCCGGCCGTGGTTGTCCAGATGCTCGACGGAATGCCTCCGTAAGTCCGCGTGTTGCTCGGCCCGCGCACGGATTCGTCGTCCTGCATGTTGCCGTAGATCTCGTACGGAATTCTATTGTCGACAGCAACATGGTACATTTGTCCGATCGGGAGAATGATGTGATGCCAGTTTTTCCCGTGCGTTGTGGTTATGAAGAGCCCGACGTCACAGCCTATCATCATGCGGTTTGCGTTTGTCGGGTCGGCCCACATCGCATGGTTGTCTCCGCCCCAGTATGTCTGGTAGACAGTCCGACCTCCGTCAAGCGTGTACCATATCTCGTTGGAAGGGAAGTAGACTTCGTTTGCATTATCCGGAGAGATCATCAACCGCGTATAGTAATGCGGCCGCTCGTTCAGCATCCGGTTGTAACTGACGACGTGCCATTCGTTTCCTCCGTCGTCCGATCGCCAGAGCGAGCCGCGTCCGTTTCCGCCGGTCTCTATGAGAGCGTACATCACATTCTGGTCGCTCTGCGCGATGCCTACGGCGATTTTGCCGACCGGGGGTTCGGGGAGTCCGTCAGTCAGATGTTCCCATGTCTCGCCTTCGTTGTGCGAAATCCAGACGCCACTGCCGGGACCGCCGCTGTTCTGTCCCCAGGTGTGAATCACGTACTGCCACATTCCCGCAAGGAGGATACGCGGGTTGTCAGGATCCATCGACAGATCCGATGCGCCGGTGTTTTCGTCGACGAAGAGTACTCGTTTCCATGTCTTGCCGCCGTCGGTTGTGCGGAAAACTCCCCGTTCCTGTTGCGGGCCGTAACAGTTGCCTTCCGCTGCCACCAGTACGATGTCCGGATTCCGCGGGTCGATGACGACTCTCGAGATGCGGCCTGTTTCCGTAAGACCCATGTGCGTCCATGTTTTACCGGCGTCGGTCGACTTGTATACGCCGTCGCCGATCGAGACATTGCTCCTGATGAAAGGCTCGCCAGTTCCGACCCATACTATGTTATGGTCGGACGGCGCGATTGCAATGTCTCCGATCGATTGCGCGGGCTCCTTGTCGAATATCGGAGTCCAGTGGATTCCGGCGTCTACTGACTTCCAAACCCCTCCGGATGCGGCCCCGGCATAATAGACATTCAAGTTTCCGGGAACGCCGACGACTGCGGTTACCCGGTTTCCGCCCGGTCCCACAAATCTGTAACGAAGCCGGGAAAAGATGCCTGGATCGGGATTCAACTGCTGCGCCTGTACGTACCCCATTATGCAAAGCACGAGTAGAAATGAAAGATGGATATGGAACTTCGTCGGTCGTGCAAGTCTCATTGTTTCTCACCTCCGATGGGCTTGGTAGGTTGTTTAATCGGCAGCTGTGTCTGGCCGCAGCGTGCCGTTCATCCTTACCGCAGAAGAATGCTAAGAGTGAGTCTCCTGTAGTCCGGATTGGGCTTATCAGAGCGAATGACACCTGGATTGCGGGTATTCAGAGATTTGGTCGGCTG
>JAJYJD010000100.1 GCA_021789755.1 Bacteroidota bacterium | reverse complement strand
AACCGGTATTCAGGTATTCTCGTTGTACGGCGAACACAACAAGCCGGAAGCGTCCATGTTGGAAGGAATACGAACGCTTGTGTATGATATCCAGGATGTGGGCGCGCGATTTTATACTTACATCAGTACGCTTACCCTTGTCATGGAGGCTGCGGCGGAGAATGGTGTAGAACTTATTCTCCTTGATCGGCCGCTCGTACTTTCAGGCGGCATGATCGATGGGCCGGTGCTCGAGGATGACGTGAAATCTTTTATCGGTATGCTCCCACTGCCGATTTTGTACAGCCTGACGCCGGGCGAGCTCGCGGGTCTGATTCGAAAAGAGTATTTGGGGAAATTGGCTTCGGACCTGGATATGAAAGTATTGAAACTGGAGAACTATTCCCGTTCAATGTGGTACGACGAGACGGGCCTTAGCTGGCTCCCGCCGTCTCCGAATATCCCGACCATCGACACAGCGGTAGTGTATCCGGGCACAGCTCTGGTCGAAGGCACGAACATAAGTGAGGGACGGGGCACCGCATCTCCCTTCAGATTCATAGGCGCCCCCTTTGTTGATAAGATGAGGCTTGCCGATTCACTGAATTCCGCCGGACTGCCGGGAGTGAAATTTGTCCCTGCCGATTTTGTTCCGAGGGAGATCAGCATCGTTTCCCACCCAAGGTTTAAGGATACGCGTTGCCACGGTGTTGAGGTGGTGGTAGCTGACAGAAACGCCATCAAACCCGTCGAGCTCGGTGTGGCTGTAATATGCGCGATCAGAGATTTGAATCGAGGAGATTTGTCCTTTCGGGCGGACGGTGCCTTCGACAGACTGGCAGGCAACAGAAGGATCAGGAAGATGGTAGAAAGTGGCGCCGACTACCGGGAGATCGCCTCAACATGGGAAATGGGGCTGAGCAGATTCCAGGAATCAAGAGGAGAGTATTTTCTTTACTGAGAGTTGACAAACCGGCCTCCAGCGGTCAATGATCCGGCTGCGCAAGCGGAAATATCCTGTGTCCTTAAGAACAATCTCAAGATGAGCTTACAAGAGCCGGCCGGTAACCGGTCTATTCGCCGGTTCCCGAAACGATCTGATCCTTCGCATTCTGGATGCAGGCGTAATTGGCTTCCCGGAGTGAGAGATAAGGCTGTCTATTATGACAGTGCCAGCCTGATTCCCGCTGTCGTCAGGCTAGCTGGTTCTCAACGATATCCTTGTTCAACGCAGCTACGAGTTCGGTCACAACCTTTTCGTTGCCGAGCATGTCTTTGAGAGTTATCCTGCCGAGGACGACGTCTACTGCGGTCTGCACGGCCCGCCAGAGCGATCGCATGGAACAGTCGATGATATGATTGCACACCGAGTTCATTCCGGTATGAGAGTCACAGAATGCGGGGTTGTAAATTCTTCCGCCGAGTACCGCAAGGACCTCACCTATCACAATCTGGTCGGGCGGTTTTGCCAGCCTGTATCCGCCGGACCGACCGCGCGCGCTCTCGATAAGACCGCCCAGCCTGAGTATTCTCAGGAGTTTCGCCACGTTCGCGGGACTGAGCCCTTCGAGCCGGCTGATGTCCGGTATCGTCAACCCTTCGGGAAGCTCGGTGCTCCCGATGCGCAGCAGACAGCGCAGACCGTATTCTTCCTGTGCACTAATTTTCATCTGTCACCGATCTATTTTAAGTGTCAAATGGCAGACCATGTAAAATGTTGCCGATGCCATCTCACATAAATCCTAATTCAAGTTTAGCTTCCTGCGACATCATCTCGGGCGTCCATGGCGGGTCCCAAACGACCTCGACCTTCACGTCGCTGACCTCCGGCAATTGCGCGACCCTCTCGTGTACCTCGATCGGGAGCGATCTTGCCGCCGGGCACCCGGGAGCTGTGAGCGTCATCTTGATGTCGACTACAGGATCCTCTCCGATGTTCACTTCATAGATTAACCCGAGCTCCCAGATGTTCACCGGGATTTCGGGGTCATAGCACTCCTTTATTGCATCGATCACTTTATCTTCAAGAGCCTTCTTTTGCAAAGTGTCCATTTCAACCTCTCAGATTTTGGCTCCATTTGGTCGTTTTTCGGGCTTCTTGCGCCCCTTCGAACTATGCACTACATTCCTTTCAGAAATCTGGTCGAGAGAACGTATTCAAGTTCACTGCGGACGGCGTCCTCCCTGATGTTCTTAAGGACATCGCTCGCAAAGGCATAAATCAGGATCAGCTTTGCCTGTTCTTCGCCGATCCCGCGAGACCTGAGATAGAACATCGACTCACCGCTGAGCTGGCCGACCGTGGCACCGTGCGAACATTTCACATCGTCGGCAAATATCTCGAGCTGCGGTTTGGTGTCGACCTTCGCCTCGCTTGAAAGAATTATGTTTCTGTTTTCCTGGTAGGAGTTCGTTTTCTGAGCGCCCTTACGCACCATAATTTTTCCGTTGAATACGGCACGCGATTTTCCGTCCAGGATCCCTTTATAATGCTCGCCGCTGGTGCAGTGGGGAGCCGCATGGTCGATCAACGAGTGGGTATCAGAAAGCTGTTCGCCGAGAGTCAGATAAAGCCCTTCCAGGGTCGTGTTGCCCCCTTCACCGTTCAATCTGACGTCGATGTTGTGCCGGTATATTCTTGCGCCGTTTGAGACCGCATGCGATTCGTAGTTGCCGTCCGCACCGATCGATGATACGGTGCTGGCCACGTGATATGCCTCCGCACTCTCGGACTGTACCTTCACGGCGTCAACCATAGAGTTTCTCCCGACCTCGATTTCCGTGACGGAATTTGTGAAGTATACTCCGGTCCTCAGGCTAGCGTAATGTTCGATGAACCTGACCTGCGAATTGTCGCCGGTTATTACGAGGTTGCGGGGCTGCGAGATCAGTTTCTCGTCTCCTGTAGATATGAAGAGGATATGGACGGGGTCTTCGACGACTGCACCGTCGGGGACATTTATGTACGCACCGTCAAGCGTGAACGCGGTGTTGAGCGCAGTGAATGCATCGGTCCCGAGATCGAGCTGCTTCGATATGTGGCCGCTGATTTGTCCGTCGTCCGTCTTCATGGCCTCCGCGAGACTGCCGATCGCGAGGTTGCCGGGGAGTTGAAGACACTTCGACAGCGCGGCCGAGTAGAAACCGTTCACGAACACGATCGTATGGCTGCGCATCCCGCCGAACATAAACCGCGAGACATCCTTCGCCGACGGAGCTTTATCGTCTCGCCTTGCAGCGTATGAAAAACTGTGTTCCAGTATCGGGCTTATATCGGTGAAACGCCACTCTTCCTGGTGAAGATTAGGGAAGTCCAGCTCGGCAAACCTGTCTATCGCAGACCTGCGGATTTTGTGCAATGGTTTGGATCTTTCGCCGTTCAACCTGTTTTCAAAATCCTTGAACAGGGAAAGGTACCACTCTCTTATTTTGGAAGTCTCACTCATTATCTTCCGGCGCTCATCTTGCGGCGACCTCTTCATCCTTGGCCCAGTCGTAACCCCTCTCCTCGAGCTCGAGCGCCAGTTCCTTGTCGCCGGATTTGACGATCTTTCCGTTGTAGAGGACGTGGACAAAATCCGGGACGATGTAGTTCAACAGCCTCTGGTAGTGCGTGACGACGATGATGGCGTTGTCTTTCGAGCGCAGCTTGTTAACGCCGCCAGCGACAATCCTCAGCGCGTCTATATCGAGTCCCGAATCAGTTTCGTCGAGGATAGCGAGTCTCGGTTCGAGAACCGCCATCTGGAGGATCTCGTTTCTCTTTTTCTCTCCGCCGGAGAAACCTTCATTGACTGCGCGGTTGAGGAGCGTATCCGGCATCTCGACGAGCTGAATCTTCTTCTTCAGCATCGCAAGGAATGCGCCCGCGCTTACCTCGGGCTGGTTTCTGTGTTTGTGTGCCTCGTTGAGGGCGGCCCTCAAAAAGGTCGTATTGTTCACGCCCGGGAGCTCGACAGGGTACTGAAAAGCGAGGAAAACACCCTCTCTTGCGCGTATTTCGGGTGCCATCGCCAAGAGATCTTTCCCCTCATATATGACCTCCCCTGCAGTCACCTGGTATTCCGGACGTCCCGCCAAAACGTTGGCAAGCGTGCTTTTGCCGGAGCCGTTAGGCCCCATGATCGCGTGTACCTCGCCGACGTTTACCTTCAGGTCGATTCCTCTCAGGATTTCTTTTGCTTCGATAGATGCATGCAGATTTCTGATTTCTAACATTTCACTTTCAAGAGTTTTATCGTTCAGTGTGTTGGCAAAAGCGCATAGAGCAAAGAGCACAGCGCAAAGCGTTCCGATCTCACCCTCTCATAAATCCAATAGTCCATTGAACCTCCATTCCATCATTCCAGTATTCAGGTTTCCCAAGTCATCCGACGCTTCCTTCGAGGCTCATGCTCAGCAATCGGGTGGCTTCCACAGCAAATTCCATCGGTAGCTGTTTAAACACCTCTTTGCAGTAGCCGTTGACTATCAGCCTGACCGCATCCTCCGTAGAGATGCCTCTCTGGTTCAGGTAAAAAATCTGGTCGGCGCCGATCTTCGATGTCGTAGCTTCGTGTTCTACCTGGGCTGTCGGGTTGTTTGTTTCCAGATACGGGAATGTATGAGCACCGCACTTATCGCCGATGAGAAGCGAATCGCACTGCGAGTAATTCCTCGCATTATCGGCCTTCCGGGTAATCCTAACCTGACCGCGGTAGCTGTTGTTGCTCCTCCCTGCAGAAATCCCCTTTGAGATTATCGTGCTTCGTGTGTTCTTCCCGATGTGTATCATCTTCGTGCCGGTGTCGGCCTGCTGCATGTTGTTGGTCATCGCGACGGAGTAGAACTCGCCGACAGAATTGTCGCCCTGCAGCAGGCAGCTCGGGTATTTCCATGTGATTGCGGACCCGGTCTCTACCTGGGTCCACGAGATCTTCGAATTCACACCTCTGCACGCCCCGCGCTTTGTGACAAAGTTGTATATTCCGCCTTTTCCATCCTTGTCGCCGGGATACCAGTTTTGCACCGTCGAGTATTTTATCTCCGCGTTGTCAAGTGCAACCAGCTCGACGACCGCGGCGTGAAGCTGGTTCGTGTCGCGGATCGGTGCAGTGCATCCTTCGAGGTAGCTCACATAAGCGCCTTCTTCAGCTACGATGAGCGTCCTCTCGAACTGCCCGGTCTCGGAAGCGTTTATGCGGAAGTAGGTGGAAAGCTCCATCGGGCAGCGAACTCCCTTCGGTACGTATGCGAACGATCCGTCACTGAACACCGCCGAGTTGAGAGATGCAAAGAAATTATCCGTATACGGAACGACGGTGCCGAGATACTTTTTCACAAGGTCCGGATGGTGCTGTAATGCTTCAGACATCGAGCAAAAGACAATCCCCAATTCACTCAGTTTCTCTTTGAACGTCGTCGCGACCGACACGCTGTCGAATACCGCGTCGACGGCTACTCCCGCAAGCCGTTTCTGTTCCTCGATCGGGATTCCGAGTTTCTCGAATGCCTTGACCAGCTCAGGGTCTGCCTCATCCAGGTTGTTTAATTTCGGCTTCTTCTTGGGCGCGGCGTAGTAGACGATGTCCTGGTAATCGATCGGATCATATTTGACATTCGACCAGTGGGGCTCCTTCATCGTCAGCCAGTGCCGGTAAGCTTTCAGCCGCCACTCCGTCATCCATGCGGGCTCGTTCTTCTTTTCGGAAATAAGTCTGATTACGTCCTCGTTCAATCCTTTCGGAAGCTTGTCCGTCTCGATGTCGGTGACGAAGCCGTACTTATACTGTTCGTTCGCGAATTTTTCTACGGTCAAATCGGAATTGTTCATTAATTACTCCTCTTGAGATTCCCGGCACATTTAATCGCCTGGATTCGTCAGAACGATATTAGTTTAACTAATCTGGATTTTATAGTCAAGATTGGAGCGTTGAGTCGGAAAAGTGTCCCTAAATTGAGCAGAATCGGGCAAACAAGTTGCAGGAGAAGCACATTTCGAATGTCCCAGGTCGATCGCATTGTACGCCGAATAGGGAAGAAATTGTCTGGAGAACTTTAGCGGCCCCGGCTATAACTTCAATGAACTCAAACCCAAAAGGAGCTCAGACATGCGTCGAAAACTTACTCCTCTAATTCTGATTCTTCTCCTGATTTCGGGAACATCTTACGCTCAGAAACATCCCGTGACAGTTGAAGACATGTGGAAGGTCGGCAGAGTATCGGACCCGCAGGTGTCACCGGACGGGAAGACAATTGCCTATCAGGTTACTTCTTACAGTATGGAAGCGAACAGGGGATGGAGCACGATATACATCGTCTCCATTGACGGCAAAGATTTGCGTGAATTCAAAACGGGATTCAAATCAAGCAGCGATCCGGTATGGTCGCCGGACGGCAAACAGATTGCCTTCATTGCAGAGGACTCAAACGGCACCCCGCAGGTTTATGTTGAAGATTCCGAAGGCGGCACGGCAAAACAACTTACAAGCATTGCGCTTGGTGCGAGCGGACTGCTGTGGTCCCCGGACGGACAGCACATCGCGTTCGTATCTGATGTGTTCCCGGAATGTGCGTCGGATTCCTGCAATGCGGCGAAGGAGAACGAACTGGAAAACGGAAAGGTCAAGGCGAAGTTTTTCACGAGCCTGCCCTACAGGGTCTGGAACGTCTGGAAGAATGGCAAGCGAAGCCATCTATTCGTGGTCGATGTTAAGGGCGGTTCGCCGGTAGACCTGACGCCGGGCGATTATGATACCCCGCCGATCGATCTGGGCGGGAGAATGGATTATGCATTTTCTCCCGACAGCAAGGAGGTCTGCTACGTTAAGAACACTGACAAGATGGTTGCTGTCAGTACTAACAACGATCTCTTTACTGTAAGCGCAAGCGGAGGAGACTCGAAGAGAATCACTACGAATCCTTCCAACGACAACCAGCCCCTTTATTCACCCGACGGCCGGTATATCGCGTACCGTGCGCAGATGATTCCGGGATTCGAGTCGGACCGGTCGAGGCTCATGCTTTATGACCGGCGGGACGGAACGATCATAAACCTGACTGAAAAATACGACCGTTCGGTCGACGAGGTTGTTTGGGCACCCGACAGCAAGACTCTATATTTCAACGCCGACGATGAAGGATATCACAATATATTTGAGGTAAAAGTCTCGACAGGGAAAGTAAAGAATCTTACTCATAGTTCCACGAACGAGGACCTGGCCATCACTCCGGACGGAAAGGACCTGGTTTTCGTGAGGCAGTCGGTGACGCACCCGAACGATGTGTATAAGATGGACATTTCCACCGGCGTTGCGACGCAGTTGACGCACACGAATGACGCGCTGCTTGCGCAGCTTGAGATGAACCCCTGGGAGCCGTTCTGGTTCAACGGTGCCGGAGGAACGAAAGTCGAGGGTTTCCTGGTCAAGCCGTCGAATTTCGACCCGAGCAAGAAATATCCGATGGTGTATCTCGTCCACGGCGGGCCTCAGGGACAGTGGATGGATGAATTCCATTACAGGTGGAACGCCGAAATGTTTGCGGCGCCGGGCTACGTCGCGGTCATGGTAAACCCGCGCGGCTCGACGGGATACGGTCAGAAATTTACCGATGAGATCAGCGGAGACTGGGGAGGAAAAGTATTTGTCGATCTCATGAACGGCGTCGATTATGTCGTGAACCATTATCCTTTCATCGATAAGAACAGAATAGCGGCTGCCGGAGCGTCGTACGGCGGCTACATGATGAACTGGATGGAAGGACACAACAACAAAGGCGTTTTCAAATGCCTCGTAAGCCACGACGGACTCTATGACGCCGTCAGTGCATTCGGATCGACCGAGGAGCTCTGGTTCCCAATATGGGAATTCAAGGGGACGCCCTGGACAAACCCGAAACTGTATCAGAAATGGTCGCCCAGTTCGTACGTTAAGAACTTCAAAACTCCGATGCTCGTGATTCACAGCCAGAATGACTTTCGACTGGACGTGAGCCAGGGGTTCCAGCTTTTCACCGCGCTGCAGATGATGCATGTCCCATCCGAGATGCTATATTTCCCAAACGAGTACCACTTCGTCGTGAAGCCCCAGGATTCACGCCTCTGGTGGAACACAGTGCTGGGCTGGATCGGTAAATACGTCGGTAAGTAAATGCGGCGGTGTGCGAATAACTTTCTACTTATCTGAAAGTTAGATGTGTCAATATCGGCAAGGGGCGTGGTGAGAACGCTGATCCGGTTCTCCACGCCGCTTGCATTCTCCTGTGCTCCCCATAGCTCGTGATGCCGGCGAGTCCGTCAACCGGTACTCACTTCTCTTTCATTTCCGCGCGAACCGTTTTGTTTTGTCGCAGTCAACTTACAAATTAACCTAAGCCAAGGGTCGGTTCAGGATCCATTTACGCTTGAATAACTGACGGCACTTTTTCAACGAGGATTGCAAATGTTTCTTTCAGATCAGACAGTAGACGCTTCAAAAATCATACAGCTCATGCTTGCTCCCGCAGTGATGATCAGTGCATGCGGCCTTCTTCTTCTCGGGGCGAACAACAAATACTCGAGCGTCGTGAACAGGATACGCCTCATCAACGACGAGAAACGCCGGCTCGTCGTGAAGGCGGGCGACAGGGAATTTACGCCGGAGGAGAACCTTCGCCTGGAGAGCATTGCCAGGCAGCTCAAGCATCTCAGTGTTCGCGCGAGGCTCGTGAGGAATTCGGTTCTGAGCTACACGACCGCCGCCGCCTTTTTTGTATTAACCTCGCTCCTGATTGGTGCCGCGGTGTTCCAGGGTATCGTAGAGCTACACTACCTTTCGACTGCGATGTTTCTTGTCGGAATGCTGATGGTTTTTGCCGGAGTCGTGTTCGGGTTTTTTGAATCGAAGAAAGGGTTCGACATAGTTCAACTCGAATTGAAAGCGGAAGAATAGCTGTTTACGGAATGCTTTAGAATTCAACAAAGGTCAGGAGGGTCCAATGGCAGCCGTAGTATTTGACATCGAAACGTCCGGGTATTTACCGGAAACATTCGACAAGGCGCAGATCGATTACCTTATGAAGGGGGCGGATAAGGAAGAGAACGAAGAGAAGCGGGAGCAGATGAGGACCGAGCTCATCAAACAGCTCAATCTCTGGCCTCTCACGGCGCAGATCGTCGCGATCGCTCTCCTTAACGTAGAATCGGGAAACGGCATCTCACTTTACTGCGCCGACGAGGAGACGGAGAATGAAAAGAAGGAAGGCGGGAATACTTTCCTCTATATAAGCGGCGACGAGAAAAAGGTGCTTGAGAAATTCTGGGAATACATAGTCAAGTTCGATGATTTCATCACCTTCAACGGGAGGAGTTTCGATTGCCCGTTTGTAATGTTGCGTTCCGCCATGCTCGGCATCAGACCTTCGCGTGATCTCATGGCAGGAACCAGGTATTCGATGAGTCACCATGTCGACCTCCTGGAGGAGCTGACATATCACGGTGTCACGCGAAAATTCAACCTCGACTTCTACTGCAAATCGTTCGGCATAGAGAGCCCCAAGTCCCACGGCATCACCGGCTACGATATCAACGATTACTTCCGCGGAAAACGTTTCACGGAGATCGCGGAATACTGCATGGGGGATGTCATCGCTACTGCCCAGCTCTACAGGAAATGGAAGGATATGCTCCACGGGGTTAAATGGTAGATCTCACAGGGCAACAAAAAAAAGCTCTCGAGCTGGGGAAGCACATATCGGTTACCGCGAATGCGGGTTCTGGTAAGACACGCGTCCTGGTCGAGCGCTACGTCGCAGCAGTACGGAGCGGAGCCGGAGTCGGGCAGATCTTATGCCTGACCTTCACTGAAAAGGCCGCTCTCGAACTTCGCGAAAAGATCGGCGCCCGTATAAACACGGAGTATCAGAACGCCAGGAACAGCGGTGCGGATTATGCCGCCGCTTTCAGGGATGCGCGGGACAAAATGCTGGAAGCAAATATCAGCACGATACATTCCTTCTGCTCCCAGACGTTGCGGGAATTTCCGATCGAGGCTGGCATAGACGCGAACTTCAAAGTGCTCGAGGATTTCGATGCCTCATCAATGAAGGAAGACGCCTGCGCGGAGGCGATCAGGGCTTATCTCGCCGAAGAACGTCCGCATCCCTCCGGGCCGAGGACGGATAGAAACGTACACAACCTTCTGGTGAGGATCGGTTACGGCAGGGTCCTCGCGCTGCTCATCGAACTGCTTCATAATCGCGAGAAAATCGAACATTCGAAGCTAAAGGGGAAGAGAATTCTTCCCGACGAGGAAACAATCCGCCGTCACTGGCTGAACCTGGCAAAGGCAGTTTCCGACGTCATAAGGCTGAATGTCTCCAGGAAGAAGGGCGATTTCAGCGAAGAGGTGAACGCGTTGAACGACCTGATCGCGAGCGACTCCGGATCCCTGGGCCCTCTTCTGGCGGAGCTCGAACGAACATTGGATAAAATACTGACGAAGGCGGGCACTCCAAGGAAACGAGAGGTTGTGGTTGAAGACGGCGGCAGTTTCTCCCATGACGACGCATTATCCGTGCTTCAAACCGCCTTCGCTGCCGTTGAAGATGTCTCGGGAGAGTCGCTTGCCGCAGACACGAACGGTTACCTTCGGCTTCTCGGTACTATCGCAGAATTGTACGGGAAGAGCGAGGAAAACTATGCGCACAAGAAATACCTTATGGGTGCACTCGACTTCGACGACCTGCAGATACTTACCATGCGGCTGCTCAGCGAGAATGAGGGCGTCAGAGACATGCTTGTCTCGCGCTTCAAGCACGTCATGGTGGATGAATTTCAGGATACCAACTTCCTCCAGTACGAGATTTTTCTGCGCCTGATCGACAACTTCGGATCGGAGGCAAGGCTGTTTGTGGTAGGTGATCCGAAGCAATCCATTTACCGTTTCCGAAATGCGCAGGTGGAAGTCTCTCAGACTGCGAGTGAGAATCTTTCGACAATCGAGGGCGGGCTCAATCTGCCGCTCTCCGAAAGCTTCAGGATGAACTCGGACATCGCAGCATTTGTGAACGCCATATTTCCCGAAGTCCTGAAGGGAAGCAAAGTCTTCGGACTGGCGGGGTTCCCGTCTATGGATCAAACGACGTATAACGCACTCGTACCGCGCCGTCCGGGAGGCGCCTCCGACCCGATCGAGATATTCGTCAGGGAAAAGAGAAGACGCGAAGAGAGCGGGGAAGAAGCGGACGAAGGCGACGCGGCTGCGGAACAGTTGAATGGGGATCCGCAGGCCTTGTTTGCGGCGGCAAGGATAAAACAGATGGTGGAATCCGGAGAAGTCGTAAGATCGATCGACAGCGCCGGGAAAGAAAGGCGGATAGATTACGGCGATATCGCAGTGCTCATGCGGACCCGCGCGAG
>JAJYJD010000099.1 GCA_021789755.1 Bacteroidota bacterium | reverse complement strand
GTCGGCCTCGTGAGCAGAACAGGAATAATACCTATCTCGCACTCACAGGATACCTCTGGTCCGATGGGACGCACCGTCCGGGATGCAGCCACCCTTCTCGGCGCCATGGTGGGAGTCGATCCCGGCGACAAGGCCAGCAGGGCGAGTAAAGGGAATTTCTATGCCGACTACACAAAGTTCCTTGACGCCGATGGTCTCAAGCGCGCGCGGATAGGAGTTGTGCGCGCCTACTTCGGTTTCCTTCCGCAGGTGGATGATGTTATCAACGGTGCGATCGACGTCATGAAGAAGAGCGGTGCGACGATCGTCGATCCGGTGGAATTTAAAACCCTCGGAAAATGGGGAGACGCCGAACAAATCGTGCTCGAGTACGAGCTCAAAGCGGATATGAAGAAATATCTGGACTGGCTCGGCAGCAGCACAAAGATGCATTCGCTCGCTGACCTGATCAAATTCAACGACGAGAACAAGAAATCTGAAATGCCGTACTTCGGTCAGGAAGTCTTCCTGAGCGCTGAGAAAAAAGGACCTTTGACCGATAAGAAATATCTGGATGCGAGGGCGAAGTGCATTAAGCTCAGCCGGACCGAAGGGATCGACGCCATCATGTCGAAGCACAAGCTCGATGCTCTTGTGGCGCCGACCGACAGCCCTGCGTGGATGACCGACCTTGTCGACGGAGATCATTTCCTGGGCGGGAGCTCCTCTGCTGCCGCTGTGGCAGGATATCCGAGCATCACGGTGCCGGCTGGATTTGTATTCGGCTTGCCGATTGGTGTGTCGTTCTTTGGCCGTGCCTGGAACGAACCGAAGCTCATCAAACTTGCGTACTCTTTCGAGCAGGCGACAAAAGTCAGAAGGCCGCCGCGATTTTTGCCTGCGGCTGACTTGACCGTCTAGTGACATGTCTGCGACACCGGTGAGCCCTCCGACCGGGCGGTTCCGAGAATATTTTCGGTTCCCGGCGTTCATGACATTTTTTTGAAGGTGCTTGCGGAGTACCAATTCACTCATTACCAAATACAACTAACAGGAGATAGTGATGGACGAGAAGACGCGCTTTGAGATGCACGACACCACGGGAAACCCCGCTCCGCTGGGACTCCTCGCGTTCGGCATGACCACTGTTTTGTTGAATGTCCACAACGCAGGCTTCATAGAGATGGGCTCGATGATACTTGCTATGGGAATCTTCTACGGCGGAGTAGCACAGATTATCGCCGGCGCGATGGAGTGGAGAAAGGGAAATACTTTCGGCCTTGTCGCTTTCGGCTCTTATGGCTTCTTCTGGCTGACGCTGGTAGGGCTCATCGTAATGCCGAAGCTGGGGTGGATCGGACAGACCTCCGCAGCCGGAATGGTTTATTACCTCGTAATGTGGGGAATCTTCACCTTGCTTCTGTTCTTTGGTACGTTGAAACTAACAAGGGCACTTCAGGTAGTGTTCGGGACGCTTACGATTCTCTTCTTCCTGCTGGCCATAGCGACGGGAACTGGGAACGAGGCGGTCGGGCAATTTGCCGGCTATGAAGGGATTGTCTGTGGCGCTTCCGCGATCTATACCGGGATCGCCCAGGTGCTGAACGAAGTCTATGGAAAGAGGGTACTGCCTCTGGGAATCGTTCAAAAATAAAGACGGGCCCAAAATAGTGTTATGCATGCCGTGGATTGGTGTCTTAACCTCGGCACACACTTTCGACGGCCGTCGCTCTCTTAAGGCGATCTTCTTCCTGATAAAATCATTTCAGGTAATATGCCGCCGACAACCAGCCGCACCAGTGCTTGTAAGATGCGGGTGCGGTTGTTCCCATCCCTGTATTTCGCATGGGTAGGACACTCTCGGTGTATGAATCTGAGTATCGAAGCAGCTTCCCGTTAAGTTGCCGCCCTGTCAATCTCTTGACAATTTTCTCCGAAGTGAGTAATCCGAACGGCACGGAGAATTTGCCGCACCAGACCACTTTGTCGAGCCGCAGTGTCAGGTCTTTCACCTTTTTCGCCGACAGAACGCCCTCTAATTCTTCGTGCGCGATGCGACGGTCGTTTGCAGTGGCGATCTTATGTGCCCTGGCATCTTCGCCGAAAGGAGAATTATTAAAATCCTCTCCGTAATGGTTCGCATCCGACGAGATCAGGAAGGCGATGTCCTTCCCGAGTACCAGGTGATCGCTCTTTATGTAATCCGAAATTACTTCAGAAAGCTTATCGGATATCGAGTCCATCCGATCGAATGACATCTGTGTAATCATGATCGGGGTGATTTTCACTTTCGGGTTGAAGACCTGGAGAAAGGGAAGCACGGCTTCAATCGAATGTTCGAGAGCATGTGCCGTGTCGTTAACGATAAAATCCGACGAATCAAGGTGAGTCCTGATGTACTCCCTGAGCGGAGAAACCTCGACCGGCCGGCCAAGACCCGGCCAGTTCCTGAAATTATCCAGTATGAGTATGTTATGCGGGTCGCCGATCTTTTTCCTGACATCGCTGTGCGTGACGCCGAAGATCACGACCTGCTTCGCGCGAAGCACACGGTAAAGAGGATAGTAGACTCTGGCGGCATACAGATAATCGTCGTGAGGTGAAATTGCCGCGACAATGTTCGGTCGGGCCGCCGGCTCTTTTTCAGTCAGTCTTAGATAGTTTACGAGCCGTTCCATCTCGTGAGCATCCCAGCAGAAGCCGACATTGTCACGTATCTGCTTGGTACCCTGAGCTACTGAGATGACGACAAAGAGTGAAAGAATTAAGGCGATTGCAGTTGCAACACGATTCATAGACCCTCCTGATGTTTCCAAAATCTAAGACAAAATCAGTCGAGTTGGAAATCAGTAAGGAATCAATGAAGCGCAGATGTCCGGCTTACATCATAACTGCCGTCTTCCAGGCTCAGGGTCGCCGTGCGCGAAACCGGTTCGGCTCAAAACGTATAAGACTTGAAGACGACGGAAGCGTCGGCGGTCACAAACGGTCGACGGATAATCGAGGCAGGACGTGGATAATAAGGAAGTCCCACTACCTCCGGCAGCCCGTCGACAATTTCGATCGCCGTCAGCTGCAGTTTCTCACCGACCGGAATGACAAGGACTACTGTCACTCCACTATCGGAGAACCCGTAACAGTGAAGTATCCACCTTTTCTGCCGGCCGACAGCAAATAAGGCGACGGAGTCCGGGACAGGATGGCCATCGACCGTCGAGGAGAGAACCTGGGTGCCTGCGTCGGCAGTCAGGATAACGGGGCTTCCATTGAATGGCGACTTCACGAGGAGTTGCATGAACTGAGCGCCGCGAGAGATCGTGTCGCTTTGCAATTCCACCGTGACAGGTGGGATATTAACCGGAAGTGCCGCCTCGGCTGTGTGTGGAGTCGTCCACCAGTCTGGAAAGAAATCCGGAATCGAGTCCGCCGCCATCGGATGCTTGATGAACTGGGATGTCCATTCGTCAGTAGAGTCGTCGAACGAGACCCAATAGGCGGTCGAATCGTTCATGTTTATGGCGTAATCGATGCTGTCGGTGGCGGGATGTTTTTCATCGAGCCGATGAGTAAAAATTGCGATCCCAGCCAAGACGAGCGCTCCAATGAACAGCGACGTGGGGAGCACCCATTTGTTGGCAGAGGCGATGATGGCGACATGCGGAAGCAATGTCCCAATGGCAAGGGTTACGAGCAATACGATTGCCGCCGTCAGCGGGGGCCAAAGTCCGGTGAGATAGATGAGGTAACACATCGCAGTGGTCAGGTAGATGCCCGGGATTGCGCAAATAAGAAGAATCAGCATTACGATTGGAGACCGGAAATCCGACTTAGGTGTAAGGAAGAATATAAGTAAAGCAAGAGAGCTGAAGATCAGCGGCCACTGGAAAAGATATGCTCCATCCGGGAAGTAATGAGTCGAGACTATCGCAAGCGCGAGCCACGAGAACAGTGAGCCCATAGCCATCTCAGATGACCTGAAGTACTTTCGAAGGAAAATGAAGAATGCGGAGGCAAGTGCGGCTGCAATTCCGACGAATGCCCACAGGTATATGCCGTCATTGTAAAAGACGCCGAACTCGAAATGGCTAGATTCCGGATATGAATTCTGGAGCAACTTCCATAGAAAATATGTGCCTGTCCCAAGGACGACGATCAGGATCGATGAAAGCAAGAAGCTCAATGCCGATTTCAACGGTTTGACGATCGTTTTTCTAAATCCGACATAAAATGTCAGGACGAAGACGATCAGTGCGAGAATTGTAATGGCCGTCACAAGTGTGGATGGGTATGCGACGAATGCCGGCCAGAAGAAATTAAAATATATGTAGTTCACGTATTTAGGCCCGGGAAGATGTTCATTGCCCAAACGCTTCGTCAATGCCAGTGCGTAAGAACCATCGTGCTGGAGGCTCGCCTCATCTATGGAGAAATAATTGTCCTCGGCGCTGTGGTAATGCTTAAGGTTTCCTATGAATGCGAAGTTCATTCCGGCAATGCCTTTTACTTTCAGCCAGGAGAAATCCGTGTTGTTAGGAAGATGTCTGTAAGCATCATTGGAAATTGAAGTTCCTACCGGATAGGCACCCGAAGCTGCAAGCTGACTGATGAGCCAGCCGTCTCCGTTGCCGGAGGGATCGTGCGGGCTCGTCTGGAACATCAACGAAGGCCCGCTTGTACCTCGTGCCTCGAAGTTAAGTGCAACGCCGACCTGTTTCATGAGGGATTCATCTTCTGCGACAGCCTGGCCTCCCAGCATTCCCACCTCCTCGCCGTCAGTAAGGATGGCGATGACATCATTCTTCAAAGGCCCGGAAGCTCTGAGTGCCCTGAGAGTCTCAAGTATTGTCGCAATCCCGGAGCCGTCGTCACTGGCACCCGGACCGGTTGGCACAGAATCGTAATGAGCCATCAGCAATACAGCTTTGGAATTGTTTGTACCCTGGAGTCGCGCAATAATATTCACAACCGATGCGGCGTAGTGAATTCCTCGGAAGGAGCCGGTCACTACAGATGTATCAAGCGTAGGCTTGAAGCCCATAAGACTCAATTGACCGACGAGGTAATCACGCACTTTCTGGTTCTGACTTGATCCGAGAGGGTGTGGCACCTTTGCGATTTCGCGTATGTATCCGGCCGCCCGGTCCGCCGAGAAGAGAGAATCAGGTGAAGTTGCCGGAAGCGGTCTCGGAGGCTGAAGATCATAAAGCGCGGCAACAATTATCGCAGTTACAAAAGCGAAAGTCACAATTGCGGCGGTTGTTGGCCTAAGGTCGTTCATTTTGAGCTCCCATCATTTTAACAAAAAGAATCGTGACTTAACAAGACTTCTTTTCGACATAAGTTGGACCGCAAACGAAAAGAACCAATCTCAAGCTTGTTCGAAGTCGTATGAAATCAGATTGCCTCTTACGGGGTGATCACATCCCCTGTGTCCCCCTCTATTTCCTGCCGCATTCTTCAACAATTCTCAAGCCCGGTAGGTTTCACCTTCAGTCGAAATCGGCAGGAAGTCCCGGCGCCCTGTGATGCTCAAAACAAACTTTTATTTGGCGGGAGCTTGTCCGAGCCCGGGAGAGTGCCGGAATGTTTCCTTCTTCGAAGAAATCGGCGTCGTCAGTCTCGATGCTTGCAGTCTTCTTTCCTCCCTTCAGTTCGCAAAGAAAAAACAGCTTGTAGACATGATAGGGAAAAGGAGGTGTATGGCCTTGTTTCGCGCGGTCAAATACTGCGAAGACTTTCACCGCCCTGACCTCATACCCGGATTCTTCGAGCACCTCGCGCTCGACAGATCGACTCGGTGTCTCGTTCGGGTCCGCCCAACCGCCCGGAAGAGTCCAGCCGCCGTCCGATTTCTCTTTCACGAGGAGAATCTTGTCGTCTTTGAACACGGCTCCTCTGACGTCGACACGTGGAGTCGCATATCCCTCGACATCTTTGAACAAATCCTTCACATGGGCAAGGTCTGCATCAGAATTGGAGGCCATCATCTCGAACGCGATATCCATGATGTGTTTGTAGCGTTCGACTTCAAACTCGTTTGTGGCGAAAGTGAGGCCGTTTTGCGCCTCCGCCTGAAGGCTCTTCGCCCATTCCAGCCATTTAGGTTCCAATTTCGCTCCTTAAGCTTCTGACTCCGTCCGGAAGACGTACCTCGATAACCATAGATCAACCACAAATATAACCAAGGTTCGCACGGAGGACACAAAGGAATCAACTAAACTGCAATTCCGACATTCCAAATTTCCAGATTTCCAACATTCCCGCCCGTTACGCCTGAATCCTCTCGAAAAGCCTGCTCCCGAGTCCCAGGAGGGCAACTGTCAGGATGGTGAGAACGAGCATGTCGGTCGTCATGCCGAATACCGACTGTGCGCCGATGAACGAATAACGCAACCCGTCCACGCCGTATGTGAGAGGATCGAGCGATGCGATAATGTCCATCGCCTTCGGCAGACCTTCGAGAGGGAAGAGCGCACCGGAAAGGAAGAAGATCGGCATGACGAGAAAATTCATGATGAGCTGGAATCCCTGCATGTCCTCCATTGTTGACGCCAGCCCGATGCCGAGCGAGGTGAAGAGGACGGCGACGAGAGAGACCACGACAGCGCCGAGGGGGAGGAGGATGAGGTCATGGGGCCTGAACCCTACGATTATCGTCAGCACGAAGACGATCACTCCCTGGATCGCTGCGACGGTTGCGCCGCCCAGTGTCTTCCCGAGCATAATCTGGAAACGCGAAACCGGTGCCACCATGGTTTCCTTCAGGAAACCGAACTGCCTGTCCCAAATGAGATCTATTCCGGAGAAGATTGCCGTGAACAGGACGCTCATGAGGATGATCCCGGGCGCGAGGAACTGCATATAGTTTCCCGCTCCCGCTTTCTTGAAGATCGCGCCGAAACCGAAGCCGAACGCTAGAAGGAAAAGCAGCGGTTGGCCCAGCGATCCTATGATCCTCGATTTCGACCTGAAATATTTCTTTAGCTGCCTTAGCCACATTATGTATATCACGTTCATCTGTCTTGCACCAACTTTCTTGGTTTAGTGTGAAGAGCGGCGCTCATGGTGAGCAGCATAGAGCACAGCGCATGGAGCGCTACCCACCATTCCAACATTCCATTGGTCATCATCTTCTTCCTCCCCACATTCGTCTCATCCTCCTCATGCGATCGAGTCCGCTGGCTTCCTCTTCGCGTATCTTATGACCGGTGAGACTGAGGAAAGCATCTTCGAGAGTCTCCGACCCGGTTTTGGTTTTCAGTTCATCGACGGTTCCCATCGCGATGATCTTGCCGTGGTCTATGATCGCGATGCGTTCCGCTATCCTCTCCGCTTCTTCCATATAGTGCGTCGTGAAGAAGACCGTCATGCCTTCCTTCTGGTTGATGTCCTTCACGTAGCTCCACATATGATTCCTCGTCTGCGGATCGAGTCCGAGGGTGGGTTCGTCGAGGAATAGTATAGTCGGATGATGCAGTAAGCCCCGGGCGATTTCCAGCCGGCGCTTCATGCCGCCGGAAAATGTTTTGACCAGGTCGCTCTTCCTGTCCCAGAGCTCGACGAACTTCAGTAAATCCTGGATGCGCCCCGCCCTGATGTCCTTAGGCACCTTGTAGCAGATAGCATGGAACTCCATGTTTTCAAACGCGGTCAGGTCGTCGTCCAGGCTCGGGTCCTGAAACACTATACCGATGGATTTTCTGACTCCGTCCTTGCTCAACGCAGGGCTGAAACCGTTCAGCATGATTTGCCCGCTCGTCGGGTGGAGAAGCGTGGTGAGCATTTTTATAGTCGTCGATTTGCCTGCGCCGTTCGGTCCGAGGAAGGCGAATATCTCACCTTTCTTCACTTCGAACGAGATATTGTCGACAGCGGTGAAGTCGTTGAATGTCTTGACAAGCCCTGTTACGGTGATGATGTTATCGTCCGCCTGAATAACGTTCAAATCGTACTCCTTTGGATTGTGTTACTGTATTAGACACGCTTCGTGGCAATTTGGTTCGTCAGCCGCCGATTCGGACGGAGAATGTGCCTCCGTTTTCTATCACCACAATTATCTTGACAAAAAATTGAAAATTGAGAATTTAGAACTCAAAATTCTAATCTGCCAGCTCTTCGCAGATGAATCCGTGTCTGACAATATCCTCAACAATGGCCATGATCGGAACGTTCTCGCATTCCACCCGCAGGACTTTGTCGCAGTCTTCAAGATCAATCGTGCAGTCCCGAATCCCGAAGCGTGTCAGCAGGGAATCCCTGATCTTCGAGAAGTCGGACTTTTTTCGGATGTTCGTCCGGAAAATGAATAGATCCATTATCTCATGTTCCAATTTGCAATCTGCTCCTGCGCTTTCCATAACCTCCTCCTGCAAGTGTTTATGTGGTATTTCTTTTTCTTTTCAGCCCCGGCTTTCGCCGGAAGAATGCTACCTCGATTCTTTAACTACGACGAAACAGAAGGGCTAATATTGTGTTCCCGTGTGCCCTTTCAACTCCGGAGTACAGGCTGCCCCCGCTTCCAAATCCGAATCGAAAGCGCAACGCCATCGGCATCAACTCTGTATTCGCCGAAGGCTGTCCGTGGGATAAGGCGGCTAATCGCGTCCTTCATATATGCACCTTTGCGAAAGAAATGTTTGAACATAAACTTCGTGAAGAGTGCCTCAGCACCTTTCTCTTTCATATTCCTTGTGGTGGATGCTTGATGATATCCGTCCAATAGTTATTTCCTGACTGCAATTCCGATTCGCTCGTGCCACTGCATCCCAACTTTGCGTTCGGTTAACTCCAGGTTCGGGCTGAGGTCTTGCCGGTTTCAAATCTTTTTCTTTTCTCTTACCGACGCGCTCCGGTTAACGCGCAGATTGTCCTTGTATTCCACCAGATCGATGTCGCAGCCGTTTTCTATTACTACATTGTTTCCTCGTACCACCTTTGCCCTCGTGTTGGACAAATGGATGTCATCCCCTTCGATGCTGTTCACGGTAACCATCGCGTTCCCCCAGCTCGATGGTACGAATAGTAATTTTATCACTTTTCCCAGGCTTGAACCAGATCCTTTCCTGATGACTATCCTGTCTCCGCCGATCTCCGAAATCCTGGAAGCACCGTAGGTCTTTATCTCAATATCATCCGCGGTAAGGAGGCCGTCGATCTTAATCTGCCCGTCGGCCTTGAACGATTCGGCTTCGCAGTTCTTCTTCACCGTTACGTAGCCCATCAGCGACAGATCGTCGGCCTTGATGCCGCTCTTTGTCGTAATGCCGCCCCGGAGATGGCAGTGTCCCGCCTGGAAATCGCCGTCGATGTTCAGATCTCCGGTTACGCGAATGTCGTCAGCGGTCGTCTTTCCTTCGACGTGTATCGAACCGGTTATCTTTACGGTACCGGCCTTCAGATTGCCTTCGAGCCTCGAATCGCCAATGCTCTTGAACGTGACGCACTCCAGGTCACCTTTTATGACTCCGTTGCCGATAATCTTCGCGTCGTCGTAGCGGCCACCTGAGGCGCTGTTGTCGCCGATGATTTTCAAGTTTGGCTTCTTGTCGTCCTTCATCTCATATCTTCCTGGATTCGTTTACATTCGTCCCCGCGACGGGATCCTTGTAATAGCTTTCCCTGTACTCCACGACTCCGATCTGGCATCCGGGACCAATCTTCACATTTTGTCCGCGGACTACTTTCGCGGTCGTATTCTCTAGAAAGACATTGTCCCCTTCGATAGTATCGGTGATGAGGACGGGGTTGAGGGGAAGGCCGGGGAAGAGGGAGCCGATGAACTTTCTTATGCTTAGTCCGCCGCCGATCCTCACCTCGATATTCTCGCCTCCGATCTCTCTCGCTTTGCACTGCGCATAAACCGAGATGTCTATCTTTCCCGCATTGAGGAGTCCGCCGATATTGAACCCACCCTGCGAGGAGAAGACCTCCGAGCCGCAATCTTTCGCGACCCTGAGCATCCCGCGATTTTCCACCGTCTCCACTTTAACCGTTCCGCCGACGTCCGTCATTCCGTCGATAATCATACGTTGACCTGAAATGTTTCCCCTGAAATCGGATTTGCCCGATACTCTTATGGTGTCGGCTTTGACATTACCGTCGAGATGGGCGAGGCCGTTTATCAAAAGCTCGCGGCATTCGAGGTCGCCGGTGATATCGCCCTTGCCGTTTATCTGGACGAAGTCATACTTGCCGCCGGATGAGCTTCCGATGCCGTTGATTCGCAGATCGTTCATGCTATTGTTTGCCATCCGAAAATCCTCCGTTAGACAATTTTGTTTTGAGTTCTTCCACGACGCTCGCAATACTGATGCGGCTGACAAGTTTTGCTCCCGGATCAAGCGAGACCTGTCTTTGTCCTTCAATGAGGAGGCAGAACGAGACGCCCAGCTTGCGGACAAAGAGTAGGTCACATTGTTTTCCTTCAAATGCCAAGAAGCTTTCGGCGAGTGTTTTCAATATTATTTTGCCCTCTTCGGCGCTGGCCTCTCCCGAGCTCAGGATTTTGTCGACAAGATATACGTACAAAGTCTTCTGAAAGTCGAAGACTTCCGGTATGCCGAGCACCTGTGCGAATATATCCATCGAGACTTCCGAGACAACTTTTTCTTTGACAAGCTTGTCTTTCTCGACCTCGATATCCGACGGGTTGGGCGAAAGTATGTCGGCAAGTTCGTCGAGGGAAGCGTCGTCCTTCATGTTTTTAATCTTGTCGATCCTTGCCAGGATCTTGTCGCGCGGGAAGAAAGTTTCCTGGCCGGTGAAAGTCGACTTGCGCACGAACCACTCTTCGGGTATGAGTAACTTCCTCTTCCATCTGTAGAGCTGGCCATATGAAATGCCGGTCAGCTCCAGCAGTTCTTTCTTAGAAATTAGATCGTTTTCCATTTTCATTAACCTCGGGATTAATATAACATAACACTGTTACGCTGTCAATAGCTTGTTTCGGTTAAATCAAGCGATTCATATTTAAGCCCTTGCGTGTCCACGTAACAAGCCGGTTCTAAATATTGAAATTGGATATAGATTTCGTCCAAATTGGCGCTAAATTAACGCCTATTTTAGGGGAACTTGATTTTTGAGCGAAAAGGGGATATTCTCAATTGGTATGCAAAATAAAGGAGGCTGTCTGTGGATAGACGTACATTCGTAAAGCAAACCTTCGGCGCGTCGCTCGCCTTTGGCGCGTTCATGAAAACTGGAAGCATCCTCGGCGGATTGGCCGAAATGTCGCCCACTTATGATCTGGTCGCGATAAAAGGCGGCGAACCGGACTCGATGTTTGACCAGGGTATCATGGCTCTCGGCGGGATGAAGTCATTCGTGAAGAAGGGTGACAAGGTCGTGGTGAAGCCCAACATCGGCTGGGACGTTTCCCCCGAGCGGGCAGGAAACACAAATCCGAAACTGGTTGCAAGGATCATCCAACACTGCTTCGATGC
>JAJYJD010000098.1 GCA_021789755.1 Bacteroidota bacterium | reverse complement strand
ACGTCCCGCTTCCCCATCGTTGCGGAACAGCATTCCCAGCTTCGCATCCGAAAGAATAACGTTGTAACCGTCGATTAACCACTTCATGAAAAAATATAAGCCGAAATTATTGAGGATTCAAAGAACGGGAGAAATTGGAGGGCATCCACGGATCGATTTCGCGTTCTGCAACTTCTTTTCGCGACTTGCGACCTGACCTTGCCGCAACCGAGCGAAAGCGTCCATTATTCGACGAGATTTTCTGGCACGATATTGGAATAAATATAAACAGAAGCACAAGAGTTTGTTCATTTAATCGATGTGAAGACTTCAGGGTGCCGACAGGCGGGCGGGAAAAAGAGTTTATAAAGTTGCATACCCGCAAACAGCCCCCTGACATGGGAAGAAGGTCTTGCCGCTTAGTTATCCCACGCTGCCACAAATCGCGAAGCACGACTCGCATGCCCTAATGCAGCCTCCTAATTTAGCGGTCAAACCCCAAGTGAAGATTCTTCTTCCCGCTGCGGAAAACAGGCACTCCTGCCCGGGAGTGCCTCGTTTTTTTACCGGCGATGCGGCGAAGCCCTCGAGGGGCGTGGAGGTCGCGGCGTCGAACAAAAACAAGGACTTCATTGTTAGTAACGGCGGTAGAAAACACAAGAAAATTGTTCAAAACAAGAGAGCAACGCGACTTACTGTTTGGCAGCCTGATAGGCGCGACGGTAATCGCGATTATTGTTACCTCGGCAAGTCATTTCATACATGCAGATCAGGCTCGCTTGGAGAGAGTATTGATAGGCGGTATCTCCGGCGGATTCGGTGGCATTATCGGACTACTTGTCATCAGCGAGATTGTAGATCGGAAATGGCTTAGCGCAGTGCTGCTGTCTGCGGCAGTAGGAATTCTGGATGGGCTTTTGGTAGGTGTTGCCGTCGCACTATTCCCGTCCATGTTTTGACGAAGTACGATACGAGATGCTTAAGTACCTTTTTTGATTTTTTTCTCGCCGGTTCAAATTCTGCTTGACAAAGACTCCAACCCTTTTTAACTTCCACATGTCGTTTAGGTAGGCAATCCCGGTCGAAAACGGCTCTTTTTGCGTTGCGACCATAGCTTGGTGCAGCGCAAATCCCTGCTTCCAGAACAAGGATGTACCGATGCGGAAACTGTACTATTACTCAAAATCTGATCTGAGCTACAAGGCAATCGGGAAGAGCAGACTATTGCTCTTGACAGCCTCCTTGGTGCTCTTTTCCTCATTCCTGACGATGTTGTCAGGTTATTTGGGTATAGATTTGTTTGGGTTCAAAAGCCTGCGAGCAGATAGCATAGCGAGAGAGAATTCTGTCCTGAAAGCCCAGCTTTCTTCATTGAACAGAAGGCTGGAGTCATTCAACCGGACAATGGAGTCTCTCAACGCGAGCGACGACCAGTTGAGGACGTCGGTGAACTTGCCGGCAATGCCGGCCGATGTGCGGAAGGCTGCAGTCGGCGGTGTCGCTGAGAATGCGGACTTCGGAGTGTCGGCGGACGCGAGCAAGCTGATATCGAGAGCCACAGGGACTCTGGAAGCTCTCAGCAGGCAAGCTGCTCTGCAGGAAGACAGTTATGCCGCGATTCTTCAGAAGTACAAGAGTAACCGGCAATTGTTCGCCCATATTCCGGCCATCGATCCGATCCGGAACGGAATTATCTCGGACGGTTTCGGATTGAGGTTTCATCCCATTCTGCATATGCGCCTTATGCACGAGGGGATTGACATCGTCGCCGATGTCGGCACGCATGTCCACGCTGCGGGAGATGGGGTTGTCAGCTACGTCGGACCGCGCGGCGGATACGGCAACGTGGTGGAGATCGATCATGGTTTCGGCTACACTACCATGTACGGCCACCTGGAAAAGGCGCTTGTTAGAGAAGGACAAAAGGTGAAACGAGGTCAGGTCATTGCACTCAGTGGAGATACGGGTCTCTCGACAGGACCCCATCTGCATTATGAAGTGATAAGAAATGGTGTTCATGTTAACCCTGCTGCATATTTCTTTAACGGGCGCGAGTACAACGGAGCTGGATCCTACAGCGAACTTGCAACGAAATGAAATTGTTTAGCTTGTGAATATGCAAGGCGTTATGCGCCGTGGAAAGAAAGGAGGTAAATGATATGATATGGACGCCGGAGCTCGCTACTTACCTTGAGGATGCTCCCTGGCCTGCGACGAAGGATGAACTGATTGATTACGCCGTGAGATCCGGAGCACCGATAGAGGTAATTGAAAATCTTCGTGAGCTCGAAGACACCGATGAGCCTTATGAGAGCATAGAGGAAATCTGGCCCGATTACCCGAGCGATGAGGATTTCTTTTACGAAGACGAAAGCGAATACTAGACCGACATATTTTTTTACCGCCCGGTTGAATTCTCGAATTCAGCCGGGCTTTTTTGTATCTTTAACTATATCCGATGAAGTTATTCTATCTTTCAGCGCTGTTTCTTTTCATCGTCCCGGTCGTGAACGCACAGGAAGCCTACATGGTGCGTTCGATCTCTTTTAGCGGGAACAAGTCTTTTAAGAGCGACAATCTTCGAAAGATAATGCTGACAAAACAATCCCCCGCCGCGTTCTGGAGGTTCACATATTCACTCGGCCATATGATAGGAGATTCCGCCCAGTATCTCGATCCTCTCGTCCTCAACGCCGACCTCCAGAGGATCAGGCAGTTTTACTTCGACAACGGATTCTTTTTCGCGCAGGTCGACAGTTCGCTGGACTACAACCAGAAGGATCGGAGCGTAGACATAACCGTTGAAATAAGTGAGGGCCCGCCGGCGTACGTCACAGCCGTAAACCTTCACGGCATCGCGGACTCGACAAGCAAGTTCAAAGAGCTCCTGAAAGAGAAACCCGCTCTCGCAATGGGGGACAGGTATGCCGCCGGTCACGTCGATGCCGAAGTCCAGCGAGTCGTCGCGCTTCTCCAGAACGACGGTTACGCATACGCAGGCTTGGACAGCTCCGTCGTAACTCCGGGAATGCCCGGCGACACGGTTCCGACCAGGGTGGATCTTTACTTCTATTCCGGTAGACAGTATCGCTGGGGGAAATTGTCGGTCCTGCCGGTCGACAGCGGCAGGATACCCTTCGAGAAGCAAATTGTTCTCCGGGAGATGCTGTTCAAGCCAGGTGACGTGTACAGCCAGTCCAAGAAAACGGAAAGCGAGCAAAGACTTTACTCACTAAATATGTTCGAGCTGGCCAGGATAACGACTCCCAGCAAGCCGCCGACGGCGGACTCGCTTCCGGGGATCATTTCGTTGAGACCGCGTCCGAAGCATGAAATCCAACCGGAACTCCTCATGGACGATGAAAATAACGCCTTCAACTTCGGGGGCGGGCTCGGATATCTGCACCGCGACTTCCTTGGCGACGCCCGGCTGCTCAGCATCAACACGAGCCTCCTCCTGCAATCGTTCCAGCTGGTAACATTCACCTCGAAAGTGCTGAGCGACACCGTGACAGTCGGAAGAATCGACGCAACTGCGCAGCTGACACAGCCTTACTTTTTTTCCAACGCGACGAGCCTGACCTGGGGAGTCTCATTCCTGGTCGACAAGCAGATGCCTTACGTGCAGCTCGTCCTGAGAAACAAGATTCGCGTGAGCGACCGCCTTGCAGACTATACAACAGCCTATCTCGACTGGGACGTTGAGCGGGCGAAAGTCGACTCTCTGCAAGCTATTCCTCTTCCACTGGGACTCGAGACCCCGCAGTTCAACTCGATTCTGTCTTTCACCCTGCAGAGAGACAAGACGAACGACGTCTTCTCTCCGACAAGCGGCTTCTTCAATCTCCTGACGATTGAAGAGGGCGGCGTATTACCCAACCTCATCCACTCGCTGTTTAAGCATTCCGACTTCCCTTATGCTCAATACTGGAAGGTCATGCTTCTCGGGAAATGGTTCTTCTCCCTCAACGGAGACGCGACTAATGTCTTCGCGATGAAGACGAAATTCGGCTATGCACAGGAATACGGTACTTATCAGGAAGATTTGAACGGCCCGATTCCTCTTAACTACAGGTTCTTCGCCGGAGGATCGGGGAGCATTCGCGGATGGCGAACACGGGAACTCGGCAATGTGACATCGCCGGAATACGGCGGCAATACGCTGTTCGAGACGAATTTCGAGGACCGGTTTCACATTGCCGGGGATTTCGGCGGAGTCTACTTCGTCGATGCGGGAAACCTCTGGAACACTTACAGGCAAATCACGCTGAAGACAATTGCGGCGGCTACCGGATTCGGTTTGAGATACAACACCTTCTTTGGTCCGCTCCGGGTCGATTTCGGATTCAGGTTGTACGACCCGGGTGCACCGCCCGGACACCAGTTCATGTTCCAGAGAAGCGGCAGGGACCTCATCAGAGAAATGGTCGTCCATTTCGGAATCTTGCAGGCATTCTGATGGGCTGGGATCGTGTAATCGGGCAGGACAGGATCAAGAGTCTCCTCGGACAGATCGTCTCCTCGGGCAAAATACCTGGCGCTTTTCTCTTCGAAGGCCCTGAGGGGGTCGGCAAGGACGCGATGGCGATAGAGCTCGCCAAGACGCTCAACTGCGAGAAGGGCGGCCCGGAGCCGTGTGACTCTTGTACCTCGTGCAGGCAGGCCACTGCGCTGCAACATCCGAACATTCGGCTGGTCTTCTCCCTTCCGCGCGGGGACAGCGAGACAAAAGATGACGGCCCCCTCAACAAACTTGACGACAAGACCATCCGGAAGATAAGGGAAGAAATCTCGCTTAAGGCACAGGACCCGTATCATCGGATTTCGCTCCAGAAGGCCCAGGTCATAAAGATCAGCAGCATAAGGGAAGTGATCCGCGAGGATTCTTTGTCCCTTTACCAGCGGGGCAGGCGCGTCGTAATCGTAATGCAGGCTGAGGACGTAGGAACCGAATCCGCTAACGCGCTTCTGAAAGTCCTCGAGGAACCCAACCCGGGAACGGTTTTCGTCCTGACGACAAGCAAGCGAAGCGCGCTTCTGCCGACAATTGTTTCAAGGTGCCAGTCGCTGCGTTTCGATCTTCTCTCTGAAAAAGAAATTTCAGGGGCACTTGTCGAAAGATACTCCGTTCTCCCTGCAGATGCGAAACTCAAAGCTCGTCTCGCTTCCGGTTCGTTCAGCAAAGCAGTGGAACTCCTCGACACCGACACCATGGAGATTAGAGACGAAGCGCTCGACATACTTCGCGATGTGGCAATCCGCAACTACTCGCAGATATCTTCACGGGCGAGGAGAGCGCTTGAGTCGAAGGATATTCCAAGAATTGAAACCCTCTTCAAGATGCTGCAGATATGGCTGCGGGACGTAGCTGTGATGCATTTCGGCTCGACGAATGAAATAATTAACCAGGACAAGGTGGAAACGCTCGAGAAGATGGTCGCCAGTTTCGACACGGCTCATTTGATCGAAGCAGCGAACAGCGTCGACGATTCATTGAAGCTTCTTTACGGAAATGTGAATTTAGGACTCCTTTTTGTAAATTTACTTCTGAACCTGAGCGGGTTGCTGGACAAGAAAAAAGAGGCTCAAAATGTCCGATGATTTTGGCGATTTTGAGGGCCTGGAAGGGCTTGAAGATAGAGATTTTGAACTTTTGGTCGAGGAAGTGGAATCCACCTCCCTGGTGGAATCCACGGGACCGTGTGGCAGTTGCGCCAACTGTGCTACCGGCGCTCAGCCGGTGGGGGCGGGACTCGACAATGCCGAAGCGCTGATCGACATCGCGGAAGTGGAGTTCAAGGCGAACCGGTGTGGATTTTATACAAATGAATCGGGTTCGCAATTGCACGCCGGTACTCGCGTGATCGTGGAAGCCGAACGTGGAACCGACCTCGGGTGGGTGGTCACCGCCGGGGAAGCCGTCCATGAAAAGAGACGCTCGAGAGGACTCGTCGGTCAGCCGATGCGTAAGCTACTGAGGCTCGCTAACGAGCCGGAGCTCAAACAGAACGAGGAAAACCGGCGGATCGAAGACAAAGCGGCAGATATCTTCATCGAAAAGTGCACAAAGCACAATCTGTCGATGAAACTGGTTGCCGTCGAATACCAGTTCGACCATGCGAGGCTGACTTTCTATTTCACCGCTGAAACCAGGGTCGATTTCAGGGCCCTGGTTCGCGACCTTGCCAGTGTATACAGGACGAGGATCGAGTTGAGACAGATAGGTGCCCGCGACGAAGCGAAGAAGATCGGCGGACTGGGAATATGCGGAAGGGAAGTCTGTTGCACGACTTGGATGTCGCAGATCAAACGGGTTAACCTCGACCACGCCCGTTTTCAAAGTTTGTCTCTGAATCCGTCGAGGCTCGCCGGAGCCTGCGGAAGGCTGAAGTGCTGCATCTTATTCGAAATGCAGAACTATGTCGACACGCTGAAGCAGTTCCCTGTACCGAATTCGAAGGTGATGACGGCAAAAGGAGAAGGACTCGTCGAGAAGGTCGACATATTCAACGAACGAATTTATCTCAGGTATCAGGACACCAACGCCGTTGAGCCGCTGAGCCTTGAAGAGATCAGGAAATATCAAAACCGGTCCGGAAAGGATCAGTTACAAAATTAACAACGGTGAAAAATTGCATTCGAAATTCTCGCGAACCCTTGTCACAGCGGCGCTCCCGTATGCCAACGGCCCGATTCACCTCGGTCACCTTGCCGGTGCCTACCTGCCGGCCGATATATATGTCCGCTATCTCCGCCTTAAGGGCGAAGACGTAATCTTCATCTGCGGTTCTGACGAACACGGCGTCCCGATCACGATAACTGCCGACAAGGAAGGTGTAACACCCCAGCAGATCGTCGACCGCTATCATTCCATGAACAAGGACAGCTTCACGCAATTCGGGATGAGCTTCGACAACTATTCCCGGACCACTCTGCCGATCCACCACCAAACCGGGCAGGAATTCTTCCTGGAGTTTTACCGCCAGAAGCTCCTCGTCGAAAAGAGCGAGAAGCAGCTCTATTGTGAGAAGGACAGGATGTTTCTGGCGGACCGGTACGTGGAAGGGACATGCCCGGTGTGCGGAAACACCGAAGCCCGCGGGGACCAGTGCGAAAAGTGCGGGACATGGCTTGAGCAGACACAGCTCATCGACCCGAAATGCAAAATATGCGGCACCACGCCCGTCGTCAGGGAAACGAAACACTGGTATTTTCCTCTCGGCAAGTTCCAGAAGCAGCTGGAGGAATATGTCGACTCCAAGAAATGGAAGGAGAATGTCCGGAGCTACGTGGACAGCTGGTTGAAACAGGGGCTTGAGGACCGTGCTGTCACCCGCGACCTCCACTGGGGGATACCTGTTCCGCTCCAGGGTTACGAGAACAAAGTCCTTTATGTCTGGTTTGAAGCTGTGCTGGGATACATTTCTTCGACGAAGGAGCTCTCTCAGAAAAAGGGAGATCCGAATTTCTGGAAGAAATACTGGCAGAATGACGAAACCCGCTACATCGCCTTTATCGGCAAAGACAACATAGTGTTTCATACGCTTATTTTTCCAGCAATGCTCATGGCCTGGAACGAAGGAGGAAAATCACGCTACGTGCTCCCGGATGCAGTTCCTGCGAACGAATTCCTGAACTTTGAGGGGAAAAAATTTTCGAAGAGCCGCAGCTGGGGAATAGACCTAAAGGATTTCATAGAAGTATTTCCGGCGGATGCGCTCCGCTACGCGCTCGCGTTGAACCTTCCCGAGTCCCGCGACTCCGATTTCTACTGGAAGGATTTTCAGGCGCGTGTCAACAATGAGCTCGCAGACACTCTCGGGAATTTCGTAAACCGCACATTGCAGTTCATACAAAGGTATTACGACGGGAAAATACCGGAGCGGGGCAAGCTGAGCGAACTCGACAAATGGGCTGCCGGCGAGATGAAAGAGGCTCCCGATAAGGTCGGGAAGCTTTTTGAAGCATTCAAATTTCGTGACGGCGTCGTTGAGGCTATGTCCCTGGCCCGTGCGGCGAACAAGTATTTCAATGACTCCGAGCCGTGGAAATCTCGAAACGACAATCCCGTCCAGTGTGCGACCACGCTGAATATCTGTGCGCAGCTGGCACGATCGCTGGCAATTCTCCTCTCGCCGGTAATCCCTTTTGCGGCAGAGGAAATCTGGAAAATGCTCGCACTCGATGGTCTCGCTTCGACAGCTGCTTGGAACTCAGCCGCGGAAATGTCCGTCGAGGCGGGGAAGCAGATCGGGCATGTCAAGATACTTTTTACAAAGATAGAGGATACGACAATCGAAGAGCAGATCAATAAGACTACGAATACGATCGGGCCTGAGGTAAAGGCCGCGGTGCCATCTACGGCACCGATAAAGGCTCAAATCACCATAGATGATTTTCGAAAAGTTGATCTCCGTGTTGCCAGGATACTCAACTGTGAGAAGGTCCCGAAATCGGAGAAACTCTTGCGGATCGAAGTCCGGATCGGCGAAGAGAAGCGGCAGATTATCGCGGGAATATCCAAACATTACAAACCGGAAGATCTTGTCGGAAAAAATGTGATAGTCGTAGCCAACCTTGCCTCTGCCAAGCTAATGGGGCTCGAATCGAACGGGATGCTCCTTGCTGCGTCGACCGAAGACGGAAAGTTATCGATACTGACGACTGCGTCCGACATCGACAGCGGCAGCATCGTAAGATGAGCTGCCGCGCCTTATCTTTGCGTTCCTCCCGCCGGTTTCCGCACGCAGGCGACCGTTCAAGGGAATGATATGCGCCAACCCCGCCGACGTCCGAGAATCCTCGTAACAAGGAGAATACCTGAAAATGGGATGGTGCTGCTCAGGGAGTATTTCCGCGTCGATGTGAATAAAGAGGAGCGAGACATCACCCAGCGCGAACTCCTCGAAAAGTTGGACGGCGCGTTCGGGGTGGTAGCCATGCTCGGCAACAAATTCGATCGGGGATTTATTTCGAAGCTTAAAACCGTGAGAGTGATTTCCGATTTCGCGGTCGGGTACAACAACGTTGATGTCAAAGCCGCCACCGAAAAGGGAATAGTCGTGACCAATACCCCGGGGGTTCTAACCGACGCGACCGCGGACATGGCATTCGGCCTCTTGCTGGCTGCCGCAAGGAGGATCGCTGAAGGAGACCGGCTCGTGCGAGCAGGGGAGTTCAAGGGATGGACACCGCTGATGATGCTCGGTCACGAAGTGTCCGGCAAGACGATCGGCATTATCGGTGCAGGGAGAATCGGAACCGGAGTAGCGACGCGGGCAAAGGGATTCGGAATGAAGATCGTTTATTACTCTCGCCGGGAGAATCCCGATCTGGACAGTCTGGGTGCATCGCTCGTTACGCTGGAAGAATTGCTGAGGGAATCGGACTTTGTGAGCCTGAACGTTCCGTTGAACTCCGAGACCAGGGGCATGATCGGCAGGCGGGAGATCGGCCTGATGAAGAAGTCGTGTATTCTTATCAATACGGCTCGTGGTGAAGTGATCGATGAACGGGCGCTGATCTCGGCGCTGAAAAAAACGAAAATCGCCGGCGCCGGGTTGGATGTTTATGTCGATGAGCCGAAAGTAAACCGCGAGTTTTTCAGGCTCGATAATGTTGTCCTCGCCCCGCACCTCGGGAGTGCTACGCTTGAAACCCGTGCCAGGATGTCGGAGCTGTCGGCATTGAACGCCATTGCCGTGTTGAAGGGCGAACGTCCGCCGGCAATTGTAAATCCTGAAGTGCTGGAGAAATCAGAAGTCTGACCTGGCTATCACGACATTCTTGTCGGTCAGGATATATACTCTGTTGCCGCGGATCGAAACGTCGTTGAAGTGGCTTATCCTGGTTCCGAGAATATCATTCCCCGAAAACTTCGCTATGAGCGTCCCGTCAAGTTTGAAGAAGTAGAGAGTATCGGAATCGCAGACTCCGAGCTTGTCTTCTCCGATGTCTATCCCGGTCGGATCGTGCAGTATTCCTGTGCCGATAGAACCGAGGTAATTCCCGAAATTGTCGTACGTCGCAACACGCCCTTTGTCGGAAACGAACACATCGTCGTTTGGTCCGATGGCGACCTGACGCGGCATGGTCAGTGTCCCCGCCCCTTCACCGTACCCGCCAAAAGATCGTTCGACCGTGGAAAACGTGTTCACTTTCATGACGCGTACGTTCTCGTCGTCGCAGATAAAAAGGTCCCCGAGCCTCGAGACCGCCACGCCGGATGGGTAACCGAATCGCTTTGAGTCGTCGTTCGACTGATTCGTAGAAAGCGTCGCAACGTTCGCCAGTGTCCGGTCGAATCGCTGGATCCTGTTGTTGTTATAATCGGCTACGTAAATCTCTACCCCGTTGGTCGCGCAAACATCGTACGGCATATCGAACTGGAAGTCTCCCCAGCCGTATCCGCCCACCTCCCCGGTCGAATCGCCTGAAGAGTTGAACCTGAGGAGAAGGTCGTCTCCGGTGTCCGCGACATACACCGTACCGGCGGGATCGACGCTGATCCCCTTAGGATCGTGAAAATTCCCGAAGCTGAATTGCATTACCAGGGACGGCAGCGGTTGAAAAGATGTCAGGGAAAACGAGAGGAAGAGGAATATCGTAACGGTGACTGCCCGGCGGAGTCCGCCTCCGGCGGTCGCAGTAGGGGAGTAATGGAATAATGTCCCTCCGACGAAGTGCGAGCGCTCAGTCGAAGAAGAATGGGAAGAATCTTTTCTTTTCATATGGTGAAATATTCCGACTCCATCCGAATCAATCAAGGGGATGGAGAGAATATTTATGCTCCATCCGCAGGGGAAGCGTGCAGGTTGAAACCTTGGTCGTGGCGGTCGTATGTTCGTTCGAGTTGTTCGACAATCCCGAAGTAAATGGAATGGTAGCCGAATTTCTTCCGAATCGTGTCGAGGCCGTGGAGCAGCTCCGCCTGACGTGCTCTGCCTGCAGCGAAAAGGTCGAGCTGCAGTCGTGATTCCAGTATGTTGGTAACGCCGATCCCGATGAGACGTACCTTCGTTCCTTCCAGCCACAAGCTTCTGAACAGAGCGAGTCCATTGGAGGCGATGTCGAATTCGGAATTCGTGGGCTGGCTCAGAGTGTAGCTCTTCTGGTAAGTGACGAATCTGCGGCCGGTATCCGTGCCTGCTTTTTTGAACCCGAGGAGCGGCGCGCCGTCCGAATAACGCATTTTGACCGTGACGGTTGATGCTGCGTCGCCGTTCTTGCGAAGCTCGCGGGCAATTTTCTCGGAGAGGTAGAAGAATACTGATGAGATGAACTCCTCGTCGTTTGAATCTTCTGCGAAAGTCGTGCTGCGCGATATCGATTTCGCGCCGTGTTCGTCGCCTTCGATCTCTCGCGGTCCCCTTCCATTTGCCGCTTCATAAAGATAGAAACCGATTGAGCCGAAGATATTCCTCAGCATGTGAATATCTGCGCTTGCGAGTGCCCCGGCGGTGTATATCCCCAGGCTCTCAAGTGTCTCCGTCGTTCTCTTTCCGATTCCGGGAATTGCCGAAGCCGGAAGGGGAGCGACAAAA
>JAJYJD010000097.1 GCA_021789755.1 Bacteroidota bacterium | reverse complement strand
AACTGCTTGAAGATTTCAATATAAAATTCAAGAAACATGTCAAAGGGTTCACGAATTCCGCGGAGCGGAAACTGTTGTCGCACAACTGGCCGGGCAATGTCCGTGAGTTGCGCAACGTCGTCGAGCGCGCGATGATATTTGCCGAGAAGGAATACATAGACGGGAATGAAATTGCCTTGTCTACGATCTCGCAGGCACCGTCAATCGAGGACGGGCTCCATCTGCCGAAAGGGCTCTCGCTCGACCAGGTGGAAGGGGAGTATCTGAAAAAAGTGCTTGAATGGAACAACTTCAATCTTGAAGAAACCGCCAAACAGCTTGGAGTTACCCGCAAGACTCTATGGGAGAAGCGGAAGAAGTACGGCCTACTGAATTAGTGTCCTCACAACACCCAGGAACTTTTCCTTTTCAACTTCCCAATTCAATTCTTCAGCTGCTTTCTCGCAGTTTTCCCTGAGCTTTCCGTATAATTCACGGTCGTTTGAGAACTCGAGCACCTTCGCGGCGGTTTCATGCAGGTCGGACGGATCGACGGCCGCGCCTATGTGGTACTTGTTGACGATCCTCTCCATTTCAGGAAACTTCGGCACTATGACGGGAAGCCTTGCTGATATAAACTGGAAAAATTTGTTCGGGAGTGCAAGGTAATGACACAGTCCGGCGTTTTCCATCAGGTAAATTCCGATGTGAGCTTTCGATAGTTCGGTCACGACCTCATTATTTCTTACTCGTCCTGTAAAATGTATTCTCTTGTCAAGCTTCAAAGATGACGCCAAAGCGGAAAGTTCTCCTCTGAGCAGCCCGTCTCCGACAAAACGGAGTTCGTAGTGCTCGGGGAGCAGCGCCATGAGTTTTATGAGGTTGTGTAATCCGCGCCCCGGCTGGAGCCCGCCGGAAAATGCCAGCACTACTTTGTCGAACGACTTCGCAGAAACTGAAACGGCTGTCCGATCGGGCACATTCATCACCACCGAAATGGGGACATGCCATCTCGCATCCAGAATATCGGCGATCGACTGGTTGACCGTTAGAACTGAGTCGACATATCTGATAGCGCTCTTCTCGACGAGATTCCAGAATAAAAAGCTGCTCCGCTTGCGCTTCAGGCTGGGGAGTTCCTTATAGAGCTCCTTGGAATCGTATATCAATTTCACACGATTAGCTCCGGACGAATGCCGGCGTTTGTTGATTATTGCAGGCGGGAGCGAGAAAAGGTCTCCGGCTATGACAACCTTTGCACGGGCTTTAATAGCTTCAGGGATTACTCGCCGATAGAACCCGGCGAAGAAGCGTTTCCCGGTCGTCGCGCGGAGAGGCACGCGCACGACTTCAGCCGACTGCGTGGGCTCGCCGTCGCTGCAGACACCGATGACCTTTGCGCTGTACCCGATCCCGGTGAGGGAAGTCAGGAACTTCGTACTTCGTGTGTCGTACCGGGGATCGGAGGTGACGATGATTAGAACATCAAATTCGAAAGGACCCCCGGGCATTTCAGAGAAGGAATGATAACGTAAAAGTCTGGCTGTTGCCGAAGTTGATCTTCATCGGCACATACGAGTAATCGAGAACCAGGAAACCGTAGTGGATCCCGGCGCCGAAGGAGAATCCGGTTGTGAAATTCACATCACTTTCCGTGGAGTAGCCCGCCCTCAGCTGGAGCATGTTCTGGTAGCTAAGTTCGGCGCCGACGCTCGGACTTATCCCTCCGGATTTGAAAGTCACGATGCCTGCAAAACCGGTAACCGCGAGATTGCCGTCCACATGCTCGGTGTAACTTCCTCCTGCACGCAAGAACACCGGAAGTGCGATCTTCTCGGAGATCATTGCTGAAGAGGTTCCGAAGTTACCGGCGGCGAGTCCGAGTTGTATATTGTCGGCTAACGAGTACTTCATGCCGGCGTTGAATGCGTACCCGCTGGATTCATAAATGAAGAGTTTCTCGTAAAGATAAATGGCCGAAATTCCGATATCGAGACGACCGAACCGACGCGCCGCACCCGCCGCGAAAGCGAAGTCCTTCGCTGAAAATGTCGCCTCAGGATCTCCCGGAACCGTCCTCACCTGGATGTCCGGGACACTGGACAACAGCAAACTCGTCCCGAACGACATTTCTCCCGCCCTGAATCTTGTACCGAACATGTCGATTGTGGTACCGGCGATATAGGTACGATGTGTCAGCATGAAGTCGAGCCCGACTCCGGCAGAACTTTCCTTGAAAGCGAGGCCCGCGGGATTGGTAAACACCGCTATGGGTTCGTTAGTGACGGCGTCCGCCGAAGTGGCGAGTGAAAGGTCGCGGGCGGAGTAACCGAGTCTGAGGATCTGGAAACCCGCGCTTCCGGCCTGGGAGTACGCTTCAGCTGAAGCAAACAATACAGCCGCCAGGGTAAGAACTGTTATTTTCATGTCTATCAGAATCCGAACATTAGTGAAATTGTTTGTATCCCGTAAGGTGTGAACGGTTCAGACACATAAGCGTAGTTTATCTCAGGAGTAAAATCAAGGAATCCGATCTTTGCCCCGAATCCGAAAGACGGAGCTACAACTGTTCCGAGGTTCGGCTGGTTGGAGGCGTAGATGCCCGCCCGAATCGCGAGTATCGTAAGAGGCACGAATTCAATACCCGCCCTCACTCCCTTCAACGGACTCGGCGCTGCATCGTATTCCGCAGTGAGGCACGAGTTTATTATCGGCAGGTTATATGATGCCGCGAACTTCACCATGTGAGGAAATGGCGTCGAGAAATTAGAACCGTCGGTTCCGTAGAGGCTGGACGAATCCCAATGGTACTGCACGCCGATATCGGTTACGACTGCGGCAATGGAAAGAGCGTCCGTCACTCTGTATAATCCACCGAAGTCGAACCCGTATGCACTTGCCGTCAGACCCGAATAAAGATTGTAATAGTAAGCCTTGAGACTGAGCCCCAACGAGAATCCCGGTGCGAATTGGTTGGAGAAACTGAAGAAGGCAAGGTATTCGTTTGTCGATAGGTCTGTCGTGTGAACACCATCGGCATCACGGCCGTCGATGTTCGAAATGTTTGCGTCGATCAACCCGAGAGAGAAGCCGGCAGTAGGTTTCAGTCCCTGCGTATAAGTGATTACGTTCAGCTGCCGGCCGAGCGAGAGCAATGCGATGGAGCCCGATACCACCCCGCCTTCCTGGAACGACGCGAGCGCGGGGTTGTAGTACGTGTAGACGTTTCCTTCCGGCATCGCAGAAATAGAGTTCCCAAGTGCCATTCCCTTGGCGTTCAACCCGATTCTCAAAGCGCTCCCGGGATAACTCTGCCCGAAAGCCGCGGAACAAAAGAGCAGGCTCAGAATAATGTTTTTCATCTTGCCACCAGGATCTTTCCCCAGATCGGACTTTCATTGTTGATGACTACGCTATAGAAGTAAACTCCGTTATCGACCCAATTGCCTGTATCGTCCTTGCCATCCCACTGATCGTCAGTTTCACCGGGCGGCCTGGGAGCGTTTTGAAGAAGAGTCCGCACCACACGCATTGAGAAATCGTAAATTCGGACCGTCACCGTGCTGCCGGGCTTCTGGACGTCATAATGGATCCTCCCTACATCGAGGCGGGGTGAGAATGGATTTGGATAGAAATATGTGGTGTGGGTAGCGCCCACCGCGGAAAAAGTCCTAAGCACCCGCCACAGGCTCGCGATGAAACCGCCTCCCGGATCTGTTCCTATCGCTGTTCCGTCTCCCGTGCCCAGCCAGACGGAGTCTCCTGAGGTGTTCACGGAATAAAACACCTGGGACAAAATGGATTGGTTATTGCTCGGGTCAATAATGCCGGTGAGAACAGTGCTCGATTTTCCGAAATCAGGTGTTCGGAAGAGCCCGTCATCCGAGGCACCGTAAACAATGGGACCGTTGAATCCTATGCTGTGAAAGAAGTGACCGCTCAGGATATGATGCCAGCCAGCGCTGTCGTCACTCGTGTAGCTCAGCGCTGGCACCTCCGTCGGATCGTTGGCGTTGACAGTCGCCGCCCAGATGTTGTGAACGGTGCCGTAATTCTGCGCGGTGATCCAGACGACAAAATTCCCGGATATCCCAGGCTGGTTTTGGTGATTGAATTTCTGCCATGAGTAACCGTTGTCGGTTGTTTTGTCGATTCCGTCCGCCGTCCCGACATAAAGGGCGCTGTCACCGTCTGAATAGAGTGAAAATGCCTCGTGGTTGTAATTGGTCTCGCTGGTAAATTTGCCTGAGATCGGGGAGAGTTGAAAGTTATAAGTGCTGTCCTGAGTTATATAGTCCAGGTAATCCGGAGGCATCACCACGCGCTGCCACGTCCTGCCCAGGTCGCTGCTTCTCCTCAATGCGCCGGCGAAGTTGGCGGTGTATAAATATCCTTTGTGAAAGACGATGGAATAGGAAATATTGTCGACATCGGTTGTGACCGGAAGAGCTTTGAGCACGTTCCTGCCGAATGTGACGGTGGTATCGGAGAGAGAATCCACACTCTGCGGCTCATGTTTCCAAGTCGAACCGTTGTCCGTCGAAACGTAGAGGCCGTCACCGACCGGCAGTGAGTTGCCTCCCTGGTCGAATGTCGATGAGGCCGAAACAACGATCGTGTCTCCTTCAACCGCGACTGCATTTACGCTTACGCCGGTTGGACCGTCGGTTCCCCAATCGGTCTTGAAGGTGTTTCCTCCGTCGGCAGAGACGTTCAAACCTTTGTTGGTCGCAAGATAAGCAATTCCGTTCCTGATGAGAATCTGGCTGACGGAGTTGCTTGAAGGTACGGCCTGTGTCGGCGATCCTCCGAGTTTAAATGTCCTCAGCTCCGTCTGCGAGTAGGCGCTGGATAGGCTGAATATTATGGAAAGAATGATAAGAAGTTTCATCAACAAGCCTTGGTATTATGAGAAAGTGATTTGAACACAACTCTGTCCCGTTTTGCGGAATGCAGAGGCGCAAATAGCGGCGGCATCGGAAAGCAGGTCCTCATCTTACGACCATTATTTTTCCCCAAACCGGGTCTCCGTTATTCACGACGACACTGTAAAAATAGACTCCATTGTCGACCATTTGTCCTTGATTGTCGAGTCCGTCCCATCGTTCACGTACTTCGCCCTGCCCGCGAGTGGCGTTCTGCAATATTGTCTTCATAACGTGCATCGAGAAATCGTAGACCCGGATGGTGACAATACTGCCGGGACTCTTTACGCTGTAGTCAATTCTTCCGACATCGAGACGCGGTGAGAAAGGATTTGGAAAAAAGTAAGTGTCGTTCGTCGAATCCCTGCTCTGTGGTTCGTAAGTCCACTTCGCACCTGCATTTACGGAAGCGTACAGCCCTCCTCCAATGTCGATAGGAACGCCGTCTTGAACGATTTCTCCCGCTCCCACCGCGACAGCGATTGTGTCCCCTTCGACCGCAATCGCGCTGACACTCGCGCCGATCGGGCCATCGGAGCCCCACTGTGAACGGAAAGTCCTTCCCCCGTCGGTGGTGACATCAAGTCCTGTATCGGTGCCGAGGTAGACAATGCCGTTTGCGATTATGATCGGATATGCGGAATTGCTGGATGGCTCCGTCGATCCCGACAGGGAATCCAGCCCGATCGATGCACGTCTGAATGTCCGGGGCAGCACCTGTCCAAAGGCCGCCTTGCAGGTGACTCCGACGACGATCGCGAGCAGCAACCTCACTTATAGACCTTTATGCTGTGGGAGACGGGCGTACTCGATATTCCACTGCGGTCGACCGCGTAGAAGGTGAAAATGTAAGTACCGAGAGTTGTGGTCGGCGGAAGTTGAACGGCAAGCGTGTATATGCCGTCGTTCGCGACCTTATCGTCATCGCCGGGAGCCTGACTCGCTCCGCCGTCGTCGTACATAAGGAAAGGATTTCCTGTTGACGGGGTGCCGTCCGGTTTTGTTGTGTTGAAGTATACGCGCTCAATATTGCTCAGGCCTGAAGGGTCGCTGACACGCGCGTAAAGGTCGAAGATCACATTTGAGCTCGGATCGATCTGGACTGAATCCGGTGCCGATACGCTGTCGATAACCGGAGGCTGGTTCCCGGAATCATAAAGGCGAAGAACCTTCATTGAATAATTACCGGGAGCCGACTGATCATTGTACGCCGTAAAAGTATAAGTTATGTCCCCGACATAGACGTTCGTTATCGTTGTCGTTATCGAACCTGCGATTGTGCTGTCGACCGGATTCGAATAAGAAAGGTCGTTAAGCACCGCGCCGGAATCGTTCTGCACATTGACCTCGAGATATGAGAAATTCTGGACTGAGCTCAGCTTCACCCGGAAGCTGTCACTTATCGTTACCTTGCCCGGTCCGCTGCCAAGGTAGGGTCCGATGTTCAAGCTGTCTTTGTCGAAGTACGTGAGCTGCGCGTTGACCGGCTGTGAGTTGTCAATTATAATGTTGCTGCTTTTCTGACACGCGGCTGCGACAAAGCTAAGGACTATGACTAAAGCTATCTTGCGCAAAATAACCTCTATGAGATTGTGAACGGGATCGGTGAGAAGCAGACGATGAAAATGAGTATCGTGATCCAGCCGATTATCATTCTCTTCGTATCGAGCGGAGTGTCGTCCATGACCGGCGGATGATCGAGTTTAATTATGAAGAAGAGGATCGCGCACCAGAAAAGCCAGCCGGTCCAACCCAATGCGATATTCACTCCCAAGAATGGGAGAAATCCGAGCAAACCGACAGCCAGTATAATAAAGAAGAATGTCCGTGCGATCCTTCTGTGACTCCGCCCGAACATGGCATAGATCATGTGCCCGCCATCCAGCTGTCCGATCGGGAGGAGGTTCATGGCAGTCACGAAAAGCCCGAACCAACCCGTGCACAGCAAAGGGTAATGGTATATTTCGCTCATAGGCGGGACGAACTCTGTGCGCGGATTCGTGAAAATCATCTCGAGTATTTTGAAGAGTATGGTATTGCCGAACGCAAGCGGAAGCCCATCCGAGGCCGGAACCGTATTGGTAGAAAAATCATAGTTGGGATGAATCTGCAGCAAGTACTCCCTCGAAGGAAGATGTGTGAAACCTATTATGAGGACTGCGACGCTGACTATGAATCCTACAATGGGACCGGAGACGCCGATGTCGAAAATCGCCTTGCGGGAAGGCACCGGCGTCTTTGTCCGGATAACAGCTCCGAGTGTGCCGAAGTTGAGCATACCGGGAATGAACGGAAACGGGATGAAATAGGGAAGAGTCGCCCGCACCTTGTGTTTGATGGAATAGAAGAAATGTCCGAATTCGTGAGAGCCAAGAATGAGGAGCAGAGACAGACTGTAGGCCAGGCCACGTCCGAAGTTGAGGAGATTGAGCGGATCCCGTCCTATCCACTCGACACCTGCCATGGTTGTAGTGATCAGCGTCAGGAAGAACAACCCCACGTGCAAAGGGATTTTCATTTCCCTCCACGATATTGAAAAAGTGTCTATGTCTTCCAGTCTCTGCCAGTATTCTGACATTCAGTACTTTCTTCCCTTCCAGATAATTGCCTTCCCGAGATAAACGGAAAACGGGAGAATCGCCACGTAAACCAGATAATAAATCTCAAAAGCGGCCATAAATTTCAAGTGACGAATCCTTCCATAATGTATTAGGGTAGGTAAAACGAATAACGTGTCAAGCAGAATCTTTGCCAGAAATGAGACGAGAAACAGGGTCGGCGAAAAAGCTATCGAAATCATGATCAGCCAGTGCAGTAAGAATCCGGGCGCGAGTGTAACAATGCCGAAAAATCCGGTGTCTTTTCCTCCCGTGGCCCAGCGCCTTCTCTGCGCGAAGACTTCTTTCAAGCTTTTTACGGGCAGAGTCCGCACCACCGTCTCTCCATCCATCGGATACGCGAAGTCCCATCTGCCTGATCGTGCAATCGATTTGAAAAGGGCATAGTCCTCGGTGACACTGAATTTGATCTTTCGGTAGCCGCCGACATCATCATAAGCCTTCTTTCTGAAGGCAAGGTTGTTACCGAGGCAGGCGACGGGTTTGCCGATAGTCGCGGCACCGGCTCCGATGCTCAGAAGGAAATCCCAGTCGAGCGCCTGAACACCCGCCACCAGCTCATTTGTGCTTGAGATCAGGGTAACCCCGCCGACGATCCCGGTGTTCTCGCCGAAATGTCTGAGCGTACCCGTCAACCATGTCGGCGGGACCGAGCAGTCGGCATCCGTGAGAAATATAAATTCCCCCGTTGCGGCGTCAATCCCTTGAGAGAGCGCGTTAGCTTTGCCGCGCATCACCCTGTCGTCGACAGAATCGATACGCTTTATGAATTTATGGTTTTCCATGAAGGCATCCACTATCGCCGGAGTCCGGTCGGAGGACTGGTCGTTCACGACTATGATTTCGAGGAGATCTTTCGGGTAATCGATCCTAGCCAGCGAATCGAGGCAGGCAGGGAGATTTTTTTCTTCATCCTTCGCTGCTACAACCACGGAGACTTTGTGCGATTGCCCGGCGGTACCGGCGCCCATTCCTCTCCGTCGGGATAGCCGGGCCGCGTATGAATAGAACAGCAGCTCGACGCAGTAAAGCGCACCCAGGATTAGAAGAGAGGTTTCGAAAGTCACTTCAGTTCGAGTTCCTTCTCAATCTGGATTTTTGCCACCTGTGCCGCTTGAAGAGACGGGTCCACTTGCAACGACCTGTCTATCCATGCCAGCGTCCTGCGAAGATGTTTATGACCGTACTCGTATTGGGCTCGTGCAAGAAACATGCGGGTGTAGAAGCCGAGGATTTGTCTCGTGTAATCGTTGTTGATCTGTTTTGCCGCCCTGAATCCGTCCAGGCCTTCGGGGCTGAGACTGACGTAGTTGGTGTCCGTCGTGAGCTCAAACATCAATCCGTACGGGACCTTGGTATAACCGTAAAGGTATTGGTCTTCGATCTCAGGTCCGACGAAGACGTCTCTTCCGGTCCGGAGTCCGCCCGAGATGATCTCTCGTATGAAATCGGAATACGTATGCTCTATGCTGTTGGCGTCGTAGGGCAAATTGTTCTCGAACAATCTGAGGTTATCCTGATAGGCTGCGTATGCAGGATCACTTTTCGGAAACAAAAATGAGAATCGCTGGTGCACCTGTGCCGCATACCATGATCGTCTCAACAGTTCCTTGTCGATTACAATTATGTCGGGCCGGACGCTGTCCACGTGTTGGTAATAAAGTGAAGCGGAGACGAAATCGTCCCACTGGAATGAAAGCACCACTGAATTTCTCGGAAGGCTTGTCAGGATGTCCCCGGTATACATTTCAACTGAGTAATCGTTGCTCTCATCGACGGCAGAGAAATTGGCAAGCGTTGAAACGGCCGGGAAAATGACCAGGACGACAATCATCCAGGGTCTCCACCAGGACCGTGTCGTGCATCGATCCAGCAGGTATCTGAAACCGATTGCCGCGAAGAGCGCGAGGGAAATATATGAAAGAAGGAAATAGCTGGAAATATCATGGATATTATAGTTCGCGGCGTAGATAAGGTCGCCGATTATCAGCAGGAGCGCCCACCAGAAAAGTCGCCTGCATGAGAAAATGGAAACGAAGATTCCGACTATGACCAGAACGATCGAGACCCTGAATTCTCCATAAAGAGAGTTGAAGAAGGTTCCAATCTGGTGTTGAAAAACCTCGAACGAGCTGAACATCCACGTTCTGAATTGTTTGCCTGTGACATGCCAGATGAACCTCTGCAGGTTGTCCGGATTACCCCAGTCCATCAGTGGGTGCTGGGCCGCCCGTATGGGAAGATATAGATACAGGAGCGACGGAATGAATCCGCCGATGATTATGAAATAGAGGGCCTTCAAGTTGAAACGAGTTTGCCGGTACCGCGAAACCACCAGGTAGGCGATTGCGGGAAGGGTGAGCACTGTGGTCATGTGATTGGTGAAACCCAGTCCCAGAACTAATCCCGCCAGGATGGCGCGCGATTTCACGGGCTCCGAGTAGAATCCGAGCCAAACCAGCATTATGAGCGAGAACAGGACAAGCTGCAGCGGATAAACTTCGATCGATGTGCTTTGATCCCAGAACGTTCGCGAGAAGACCAGCACAAAACCGGCAATCACCGAACTCCATCGAAGGACAAATTCATTTTGTCCGGCCGGCTGACGGCTCTGCTCGTTTCCGCCCTTAGAAGCCTTCTGTGACTTTTCCTCGCCGTTGTTTAAAGGGGCGAGCACGATTTGAGCTCTGGAGAAAACCAGATAGAAAATGCCTGCGGCCAGCGCGGTGCACAGGGCAGCGAAGAGGTTTGCCCGCATCGCCACTTCACGGAAAATGGGGATGTGGACAAACAAGTAGCCGAGCATTGTGAACAAGGGATAACCAGTCGGGTGAGCGATTCCGAGAGTCCAGAGGTCGGTGGTAAGCTCTCCGCCGTCGATGTAGGGAACGCTGCGGCTCATGGTGAAAATATAGATGGAGAATGCGAGCGCCGACACGATGCCGAAAATAATCAGATCGGTCCGGGAGAGTTCCAACGGCGCGGCCGCTTTCCGCGACTGTTCATCCCTTTTTCCGCCGGGCCCGCTCTTCTTTGGATCCTTCAAAAACTTTCCTTCTTAATCGGCTGCTTCGGTAAGTTCCGCAATCACTTTCCTGAACAGAGAACTCATCCGTCTCATACGGGACTTCAGGCTGTCGAGGAACTCGTCGGCGTTCTTGAAATCGAGATGTGCCGACAGCGAGGCAAGTTCACGCTCATCGTGCGGTATTTTGTGACTGGTCTTCGACAACGAAGCAAAATTGGAAAATTCTATCATCCTGTAGAAACCGTAGCTTTCTTTTATCTCTTCGGCGGATTCTTCGGGCAACGCGCCAATCTCCTCAAGATTGTCCACCAGTTCAGGGATGCTGCACGGCAACAATTCCCGCATCTTGTCGAGGTGCGCGATCACCAGCGTTTGCACGAGGAACTCGACCGCGAACATGCCGCCGTCGCCGGTCTTAACGTCCGTCTCGTCGAAGTAACTCTTGCTCTGGATGACTTTGCCGTAGAGGGCCGATATCTCGTCGACGGCATGGCGCGTGAGCTTGAAGTTCTTGAGTCTTTGCGACAGCGCATCGTTTATCTTCTTGGAGGCGGTTATGCTTCTGAAGCGCGTCATCGCCATTAATTCCCAGATCGAAAGGCGCTTCTCGAGGTAGGTTTCATATTCCGACTCAGTCATAAGGAGAGGTGCGCTCTTGCCCTCAGGTCTGAGCTTGAGATCTATCGTGAATACCGGGTTCCCGTCTGCGTCCAGCATGTTCTTCTGAATTTCCGGGATCTTCTTCTCGAATGCGGGCTTGCTCTGTTTCAGTTTGTCGGGGAGAATGAAGATGACGTCGATGTCAGACATGAAAGACATTTCGTGAGAGCCGAATTTTCCGCCGGCGATGATTATGGGCCTGCTTTTGTGGAACACTTTTTCCACGGCATCCATGAAGAACTTCTCCGCGACCATACTCCATTTTGAATGCGTTTCGGAAAGTGAAATATCCTCGAGGAGGTAGAGCATTCCGAGCTTTATCTCGTTGAACTCTTTG
>JAJYJD010000096.1 GCA_021789755.1 Bacteroidota bacterium | reverse complement strand
GATGCCAGAGGAATAGCTCACCCCGATGTTAACGTGGCGTACGTCGTCCCGCAGGCTCCATCGGCCGGATATATGCCAGCCAACGGTGGTTCAATCTATCATCAGCCGCCTGCATACGGCACGGGCTCCGTGAACCTGGAAATCGTGAACCCATATACCATCAGAGGTATAAATGGTCATGTTTTTAATATCACGTTTAAGGACACAACTTACAGTTACACCCCTTCGGCTTCGCCGTTCCCCGTGATTTATTTGAAGAATACTGAGTCTTACATAGTTGTCGACAAGACAACAGGAGACACTCTGATAGGCAATGCCGAGATCAATCCGTCGGGACAGCCTCCCTTGTTTGACGGAATGAGAGTCAATTTTAATAACGATACGACTCAACTTGCAGTTGGAGATTCTGCCTTCGGATGGAACAGTGCGAGCCTTAGCAAGTCATACCCTTATACTGCGGATGTCTTCACTAACGGTGGGAAGCTGCCAACAATTTACGACCCGTCTGATTATCAGATTCAATTTAATCAGGGCATTGTGGATACGTCCATGGCGGTCACGCCATCTGCTCTGCCGCCCTTTGGGATTCCCGCGTTTCCTGTCAATTTCAGGGTGAAAGATCTGACAACCGGCCAGTTTGTAAAATTTGCTTACATGCCGGTCACAAACAACCTGTTGACACCGCCGAGAAAGTATTACGTGATAATAACTATACCAAGCTTCACGAACGGAAATCCGAACTTCGGCTGGTACGTGAGATTCAGTGGAGACACCACTCTCCAGCTCCCAAGAAGCAGCAGCGCAACGTTTTCACTCCTGACAGACAAGCCCTTCAGAAACGGTGATCTGTTTGTGTTTACCGCTCACTCCGATTCGGTGAATAAGGATTTAGCACAGAACCAGCTCGGACTTATCAGGGTGGTCCCGAATCCTTATGTTGCCGCCACAACTCAGGAGCAGCCTCTGCCCCCGGGAATAAACAGCGGTCGCGGTACGAGGAAGATCTCGTTCATACATTTACCGCCCAACTGTACCATCTATATTTATACATCGCGCGGAGAATTGGTAAGACGACTTCCGATGCCTGCAGGACAGGACATTGGAGACGGAACCGTCGACTGGGACCTGAGAACAGATGCCAACCTGGACGTTGCGTACGGTGTCTATTTTTACATGGTGGACGCGCCGGGCATCGGCCAGAAGTTCGGCAAGATAGCAATTATAAAGTAGACGAGGTCGCAAATGAAAATAAGAATTTTGACGGTATTCCTCCTTCTGAGCGCGACACAGGCTTTCTCGCAGAACAAGGTAGGGACGACGGCCGCACCCTTTCTCGGAATCGGTGCCGGGCCGCGGGCAATCGGGATGGGTGGAGCATTTACGGCCGTTGCGACAGACCCGTCCGCTTTATACTGGAACCCATCGGGCATTTCACGCAGCGGACAGACAGAGTTCCTTCTTGAGCACACGAACTACCTGGTCGGCACGAGCTTCAACTATTTTGCGGGCGTCATCGCATTGGATGAAAACAACGCAATTGGTCTGAGCGTGACCAATCTCAATTACGGAAGCGATCTGGTAACTACAGTCTCCGAACCGGACGGTACCGGTGAAACCTGGAGCGCGAGCGACTGGGCCATCGGGCTCACATATTCGAGAAACCTGACGGACAGATTTTCTATCGCGGGCACCGCAAAGATGATAACACAGAACATCTGGCACGAGTCTGCGACCGGATGGGCTCTGGATGCCGGCGTGCTGTACATAACTCCGTTCAACGATATGAAAATCGGCATGGAGATAGCCAACTTCGGCACCGAGATGCAGATGACGGGTTCAGACCTGCTGGTATCTTACGATCCCAACCCATCGATGGCCGGCAACAACAAGAACATTCCCGCCGAGTATTACACCAATTCTTATCCTCTTCCATTATTCTTCCGGGTGGGTCTGGCGATGGACGTGGTGAACTCCGATAATAACCGGGTCACTCTCGCGGCTGACGCCATTCACCCCAGTGATAATTTACAAAGCATGAATGTAGGTGCGGAATACTCATGGAGCAAGCTGCTTTTTTTAAGAGCCGGATATAAATCTCTGTTTTTGCCGAACAGCCAGGAGGGACTCACGCTGGGGGTCGGTATCAGGTACGAGATAACAATGCATTTGATTTTAAAACTCGACTACGGATTTGAGAATTTCGGCATGTTGAAGAATCTCCAGGAATTCGCTCTCACAGTCGGCTTCTGAGGCGCAAGTTGGTTCAGATGAAGAAAGGCAAATATACGATCGATCCAGAACCCTCGGAACAGCGAGGGCGCGGTATTATACAAGTTTCAGCTTCAACGATTGCACTAGTCAAAAACAAGCAACAAAAAAACCAAAAGGAGGTAAAGATGAGACACAAGGCTAAGACCTTTAGCATCGTATTAGCAGTGATGCTAGCGAGTGTCCCAATGGCCTTTGCTCAGAACCCGGTCAAGTTCCAGGTGAACATGAACTACCAGGTTAGGAGCGGCCTGTTCGACATTTCCGCCGATTCGGTGGCTGTACGTGGCGGTTTCAATGGCTGGGGGACTTTGTGGATGACAAAGGATGCCAGCGACACCATCTACACAGTCGTTGATACGTTGGCGGATTCCCTGGTAGGTGATACCATCCAGTACAAATATTATTCTACCAATCCTAACGTAAGCTGGGAATCCACAGTACCGAGCCCCGCCGTTGGTGGAAACCGGTGGTTCAAGCTCGTTTCGGGTGGCCAGGTATTGCCGGTTGTGTACTTCAACCAGGACAGCACCGTAGGACTGAAAGTCAATGTTACGTTTTCGGTGAACATGTCTTTCATGGAACAGACAAATTATTTTCAGCCGGACAGCGGCGACAAGGTGTTCCTCCGCGGTGACATCATGCCTGGAGGCTGGGGCCCTGGAACACAGATGACCGAGAACCCACTGAACCCCGGCCATTACTCTGCAGTTGTGGCTCTGACTTCCACTCCGGGAGACACAACGGGCTACAAATACTTTATTCAGACAAGCAGGATCGTGCCTCCGCTTCCGCCGAACGGAGGATGGGAAGAGGGACCGCATGGAGCGAACTACCCGTTCATTTTCCCAAGTGCGGATGAGGTTGTCCCGGAGCGGGCTTTCGACGACATTTCCGGCGTGCTAAAGACGCCGGTGACTTTGATTTTCTCCGTCAATATGAAGCATGCCGTCAACGCAATAACCGGGGCGCCGTTCCCGTCTCTGGACAGTGTGTTTGTCGGAGGAAGTGAAGCGCCGCTGTCGTGGCTCTATGGTCAGGCCTGGGCAGATTCCATGCATTCTATGAAAATGTACGACGACGGCACGCATGGCGATCTGGTTGCAGGCGACTCTATCTATTCACAAACGTTTACCTTCCCGGTTGGTGCTGTCAACAAGGTGTGGTTTATGTACAGCGCTTTCTACCATCCCGGCTATCCGACAGGTGGAATAGAGCAGAACGAACAGAATACACAGAACAACTTCGATAACCACCAGATGATAATTCCCGATTCTGCCGGAACGACGCCTTTGAGGCTGACGACGAACATATTCGGTAACTATCTCGACACAACGACGGTGGTAACGGCAGTGAGGTCGCTCCCGGATCCCGTACCGAGCACGTTTGAACTGGCTCAGAACTACCCGAACCCGTTCAACCCGACTACTATGATCAGGTATTCGGTTCCTCAGAAGAGCCAGGTTACACTTAAAATCTACAACGTCCTCGGACAGGAAGTCGCAACCCTGTTCAGCGGATCACAGGCTGCAGGGACCTACGAGGTCAATTTTGATGCGTCGAGATTCGCCAGCGGTGTGTATTTCTACAGACTGCAGGCCGGCAGCTTCTCGAGCGTCAAGAAGATGATGCTGATGAAGTAATCCGTCTGAGGATTATTTCCTTAATTATGAAGTTCAAGAGGTAGATATTCTGCAGGCCCGGAGTCGCATGGGCCTGCAGATTTTTTTCTCAAAAAACTGCATGCAACCGGTTACTCGGGACTTTCACAGATTGGCCTTGAAGTGCCGGCGGCATGTCGCGATGCGGGACGGAGGGGATCTCGCGTCGTGGAAATTCTGACTTAAATGTGAATACTCGCAAGAACATACAAATACTGCTGGCTGTGATTGTTGGGTTACTGTCGCCTGTAATGCAGGCTGCGGAAGCCCAATCCAACCCATATGTAGGCGCGCAGCAAGGGTTGTGGTTCCAATCCGTATCGACCGACAAGGCACGCTACGATCCGCTCGGTGCAGTCCAGTTTACCGTTGCGTTCAAGCAGCAAGTCGCGGGTAAAACTCTTGTGGCGGCCTACGAACACCTGGACAGTCTTGTGGGGAGTGACACACTGCAGGTCCAGAACGCAGACAGTGTTTCATGGGTATGGCAGGTGCCCCAGACTGACTACCGGGGTTACATGATACAGCTCTATCTGATCGATTCCGGAACTCTTTTGGATTATTCCGATATTGCACTTGATGTGTCGTCCGATTGGAGCAAATTTCCGCGCTACGGTTTTCTTTCGAGCTATCCTAACATGTCACAAAGCTCCATCGACAGCACGATAACAGTTTTGAACCGATATCACATAAACGGTCTCCAGTTTTACGACTGGCAGTACAAACACAACGAGCCTCTCGCGGGAACAGTGCAAAGTCCAAGCCCGACCTGGAATGATATAGCGAATCGCACCAACTATCTGTCGACGGTCGAAGGATACATTGACGCCGCGCACCAGAGAGGCATGAAGGCTATGAATTACAACCTTCTTTACGGCGCTTACGCGAACGCATATCAAGACGGCGTCAACACCTCCTGGAGCCTTTACCAGGATACAAATCATCAGTCGCGCCTATTCTACGCTTTACCCAGCGGGTGGGCAAGCAACCTGTATATAATGGACCCGAGCAACAGCGATTGGAAAAACTATATCTTTGCACAGGAACGAAAAGTTTTTCTCGCAATTCCTTTTGACGGCTGGCACGTGGATCAACTCGGATACCTTGGCTCTTCCTGGAACTATGCCGGTCAACCGGTCGATGTTGCGGGCTCGTTTTCATCATTCCTCACAGATGCCAGGTCGCAGTTGAATGTGGATCTTGTCATGAATGCAGTCGGACAATACGGGCAGTCTCAGATCGCAAGCACTAATGTGGACTTCCTTTACACCGAGGTTTGGGACCCCGACAGCACATACGGTGACCTGACTCAAATCATTGGGGATAACTCGACATACAGCAATAACCGGCTAAGGACCGTCCTTGCAGCTTATATGGACTACAATTTGTCGGGCGGCTATTTCAATACTCCGGGGGTGCTGCTTACCGACGCAGTCATTTTCGCGTCAGGCGGCGACCACCTCGAACTCGGTGAACACATGCTTTCCAACGAATACTTCCCGACAGCGAAACTCCAAATGAGCCCTTCGTTGCAGCAGGCCCTTGTTCACTACTACGACTTTATGGTCGCTTATGAAAACCTGCTGCGTGATGGAGAGAGAGCTGCTTTTCTGCCCGTCTCGGGCGAAATGGGATCAGCTTCCATCAGTCTCACGTCTCAGCCCGCGTTGGGCAGCCTTTGGAACTCTGTGACTATGAAGGACAGCCTGGTTGTGTTGAACCTGGTTAACTTCTTGAAGGCTAACTCTATGGCTTGGCGCGACAGGTATGGTACCCAGGCGGCTCCCGATACTCTGTCCGACTTGACATTCAGTTTTGTGTCCGGGAGTAAGATTGTAAAAATCTGGACTGCTTCACCCGACTTTTACGGCGGCTCTCCCGTTAATCTCCCTTTCACGCAGTCGGGAACTTCAGTATCCTTTACTGTCCCGGATCTTCTCTATTGGGGAATGGTGGTCATTCAGTTCGACACGACCGTGAGTTCAATTCGTTCCGGTCGGAACGAATTGCCGGGTTCATTCTCCCTCGGGCAGAACTATCCGAATCCCTTCAATCCTCAAACCACTATCGGATACAACGTCCCTTTCGGGAGCAACGTAAAGATAGATGTATATAATGTACTCGGGCAGAAGGTAGCAACGCTTGTCGACGGTTTTGTGAGCGGCGGTTTTCACGAAATCACGTTCGACGGATCTCGCGTGAGCAGCGGTTTGTACATCTGTACGATGCGGGCAGACCGGTATTTTTCTTCAATGAAGATGGTTCTGATGAAGTGACGACGTTCGATTTTAATATGAAGAAAATAAATACAAGCCTCAGGATCTTGTTCCCCCTTCTCCTGATGGTCTATTTTGAAGCTGCCGCGCAAACATCGGCTGTGAGCACGATTGTCACGAACGGCGAAGTGGACGCGGTGACGCCGTTCGGGAAGACGATCTTTATAGGCGGCAATTTTAATTATGTAAGCCCCGCTACCGGGGGATTCGCGGGATTGGATTCGGAGGGGAAATATATTCCCACGACCCATATAAGCGGGACGGTCAGGGTTGTTTGTCCGGACAGTGCGGGAGGATACTTTATCGGCGGCCAATTCACTGTGCCTGGCAATACATCGATGGCAAATTTCGCCCACGTATTGCAGGACGGTAGTCTCGATCCTAAATGGAATTTTAACCTGGACGGGCAGGTAACAGCTATTGCCGTCTCGGAAAGCACAGTATACGTAGGCGGCACCTTTGCCCACGTTAACGGGCAAGTCGACAGCAATTTGGTTGCGCTTGATCTGAGCAGAGCTTCCGTCAGAGGTTGGAGCCTCGCAACCGACGGTTCGGTGAATACTCTGCAAGTTTCCGGTGGAGACGTTTACGTCGGTGGAAGCTTCGCTCACGTGGGCGGTGCACAACGAAGCAACCTGGCAGCGATCGACGATATAACGGGTGCTGTGACCGGCTGGGCACCGAACCCGGTCGGCAGTGTTTATAGCATTGCCGTCTCAGGGAACTCGGTCTACGTCGGCGGCGGTTTCACGTCAATCGGCGGTGCCTCCCGATATTGTCTCGGATCGGTGGACAAGCTGACCGGGTCGGCCACCAGCTGGAATCCTGCTCCGAGCAGTTACGTGTTTGCCATCAGGCTCAACGGCGGGCTTGTGTACGTCGGAGGTTTCTTCAGCACCGTCGGCGGTCAAACTCGTAATGGTCTCGCAGCAATCGATTCGGCGACGGGAGTGCCGACGAGCTGGAATCCTAATCCCAACGGGTACGTGACCGCGATAGGGATATCCAACGGTATCGTCTACCTTGGAGGGAATTTTGTAACGGTCGGTGGTGTCCCCCGCAACAGGATCGCTGCGGTCGATCCTAATACCGGTTCTGTCGTCGCGGGATGGAACCCGGATGCCGACGGGATTATTTATTCTCTCGCAGTTAAAGGTGATTCGATATATACCGGCGGAAGCTTTGGAAGCATCGGCGGCGAATCACGGAACAACCTTGCGGCCGTCGACGCCGCGACGGGAGCTCTGTTGCCGTGGAGCCCGCAGACCAACGGAGCGATCTCTGCGATAGTTCCGGGCGCGGGTGTGATATATATAGGCGGTGATTTCACGACCGTGAATAGTCAAGCAAGAGAATATATCGCAGCACTGTCCGACAGCACCGGGGACCCGACGAGTTGGTCACCCAATGCCAACAGCAGCGTGAACGCAATCGCTCTCTCAGGAAACGTTGTCTATGTTTGTGGAGGATTCACTTTCGTCGGAGGAGCATCGAGGAATTTTCTTGCGGCGTTGGACGATCGTACAGGTCTGGCAACTTCCTGGAATCCCAATCCGGACAACCTGGTTGAATCCGTTGCGCCGGCGGCTAACGTCGTTTACATCGGAGGATTCTTCAATAAAGTGGGAGACAGTCTGCGAATGAACGCAGCCGCGGTCGATCCGGAAAGCGGCGCTGTCACAAAGTGGAACCCTGGCGCCGATGACTTTGTGGCAGCACTAATGGTCTCCAAAAGTGTCGTATATGCAGGGGGAGGATTCACACACATCGGCGGAGTTGCGCGCAATTACATAGCGGCACTCGATACTGTCACCGGCGCGGCAACGGCTTGGAATCCAGCCCCTGATGCTGCAGTCTATTCGATCACATCGAGCGGGGACGTCGTCTATGCGGGAGGATACTTCTCGAACATCGGATCCGCGTCAAGGGTTGGCGTTGCCGCAGTTAATGCGACTACCGGTGGAGCCACAGCATGGAATCCTGACTTGAACTCCGACGTGTTGTCCATTGGTCTTTCCTATTACGATCATCAAGTATACCTGGGTGGGAATTTCACCACGGTGGGCGGAGCGCCGCAAAGCTATTTTGCAGCCGCTGGGAATGCGGGTGATAATGGTCTGAACAACCCGCCGGTTTTTCAGGCCAGTCCAGTGATGCTGGCGCTTGGAACCGTTGCTTCAAATGTCGTTTCTTCCGATAGCGTGGTCGTGCGAAACACCGGGGGTGGAGACCTGAGAATTTCCGCGATAGTATCTACCGACAGTGTGTTCAGTGTAAGCCCATCTTTCGCAGAAGTTGCGCCGAACGACAGTGTGACGTTCAGTGTCAGTCTGAGGAAAAACTCGGCTGGAGATCATAACGCTGTGCTGATATTTCTGCACAACGGCGCCCGGCCCGTCGATACGGTCATGGCAACGGCATCTGTTATCCAGTCGGTGTCGGCGGCGAATGATATCCCTTTGAGTTTCGGGCTTCAGCAAAACTATCCAAACCCATTCAATCCGACAACTGTCATCAGTTACTCGATTCCGAAACGCAGCTATGTCGCGTTGAGAATCTACGATATACTAGGCCGGGTTGTGGCCACTCTCATTTCCGGAGAACAGCAAGCCGGCAGTCATGAAATAAATTTTGACGGCGCACGACTCGCGAGCGGAATCTATTTTTACAGACTCGAAGCAGACGGCCGTAGCTTGACAAGGAAAATGTTGTTGATGAAATAAGTCGTGTCATCTGTGTCGGAAGGCTTTACCTGCGCGGATGATGCGATAGACACCGTAGAAAGTAAGAGAACAATTTTGGCGGCTATTCTTGGTTTGAAATTGAGATGCAGCTTTCTCTTTCACATGGGCAAGCGTGCGACCTCAATTGCAGCTGCATCTTAATTGCAGTTAGGCGTCGCACCGCTTGATTAATTGTAAAATGAGTTAAAGGAGGACAGTGAGATGAACCTCAGATTGGCAGAAAAACACGGACCTACCATGGCACAGAATACAAGTTCCACACAGAATAAATGGCTGAACCTCATTTTGCGTACTTTATTTGCGACAACCCTGGTTCTGATCTCCGTCTATCCTCTGAAGGTTTACGCCCAGCTCGATTCTTCGGGTGTTCCTATCACCTTTGTCTTCGTCCATAAACTTCAGGCGGGTGAAACGGGTGTAGGACTTAACGGTACGTTCAATAACTGGGGTGCCTACTATAACCGCCACCCTTACCAGATGCAGAATGTCGGCAACGACACGTGGACTACAACGGTGCCATTGGCACCGGGGGGCTACGAGTACAAATTTGTCACTTACTACATCTCCGGGGGCGACACTACGATCGTTAACTGGTTCCCCGATCCTCTGGACGCGAGGTATGACGCATCGAACAACAACAACTCCATTTTGCATGTTACCGATCCTGCGATCTGCAACCTTTACCCGCTCACCGGGTCGACCATCAATAACAAGACTCCCGTGGTGACCGCCAGAATCTCGGCGGAGAGTGCGACCAAACTTGTCGTATCAAGTATCCAGCTGACGATCGGCGGCACGCTTGTGCCCAATAGCTCCTCCTATTTTGACTCCACCACGGGTGTCTTCTCATATCCTGTTACGACCCCCATGCTTCCCGGGACATACTCCATTAAACTGAGCGCGGCCAACGGAATTGGCAAAGTCGGGGCCGATTCTTCGACATTCACGGTGTCCAATGCAATCACGAACGCACCTTACACTTTTGTCTTCGATCCCTACAGTCCAAATCTGAAATTTCTCGGGGACAGCATAAGTGCGGTATCTATCCAGGGGCCGTTCAACTTTTTTGGTGCGGACCCGCTTACCGGCCCAGACTCGGATGGAATTTTCAGGATAAACGAGATGCTCCCGGTCGGGAAGCAAATCTCCGATTATCAATATATACTGAAGGGCGCAAGCGCTGCCACAGCCTACCTGGCCGATCCTGACAACCCCAATCTCGGCCCTGACTACGCTCCGTATGTCGTGAAGACAATTAATCCGGATCCGCTTCTCGAAGCAACCCAGCCTGTCCAGGGTCGGATTTTCTGGTCGCCGGTAAGTTCAGTGAATATCGGCGCGGTCATCACTGAAAATGATAGTGGTACAGTTATAGACACAAATAGCATCCATGTGTATTATGACGGGAGTGAGATACCGCGTACCGTGGACTCACTAACGAATGGGTTTGCCATAAATGCCGTCGTCGCGACCCCAGCCGTCGGGAGGCACGTCGTGCGCTTCACAGGCGCTGACCTCGACGGAAACCATGCAACCGATCGTTACCTGACTTTCGGCGTCTACCAGCCAAACACTGGTTACTATTATGTCGACGGACAAAACGACGACGACGGTGCAGGCGGATATGTCTATCCGCAGGGAGTAACTCCTCATGCGGGAGACTTGCAGGACATCCATCTCACAACGAACGCCACGAACGATTCACTGGAGTTTACGGTCGACATGGCCGCTGTTGACGACTACACGCGATTTGCACTCGAGATCACGAACTCACTCAAGCAGGGAGATTTCGTCAACGCGCTTCCCGCCGTCGACATGCGGGTCCCTGAATGGAATAATAAGGGCGTCTATATGATCATCGCTGCCCCGACTTCCACAAAACTCGATACGATGGATAACGTATTGTACGTCGCCAGGTCGCCCTTGACGAAAGGAGCCGCGATATCTGTCAATAGCAACGCTGAGTCCACGTCCCAGTTTCGTTTCGCTGTCGCGCTTTCCGACCTGGAAAGTGTTCTCGGCTCGTTTGCGGGGAAGTGGTATTTCGCCGGGTACACTTTCTTCGGAAATACGAGCGGAGCGATCAGCGTGGCGCCTCAGCAGGACAACCCTTACGTTTATGATCTTGCCTTCATGGGCAATGTCGACATTCAGCACAGGCTCCTGTCCGACTACATTGGCGGTTTCAACATCGGTGCGCCGCATCTGGCTGTGATCGGCACTGAAGGGCGCGGAGTAGCCGCGATTACACCTGCTCAGATCAGCTCGGCTCTAGCCAACAGGCCGCTGGTAAAATTGCTGACGGGCGGTGGCGACTGGTATGAAGATACCGTCAGGGTGTATGCCACGGTGAGTGATTCCTCCATCACAAGCGCAACCGTGCAGGTTACAAACAACGGCGCGGTACACGACACCACAGTCAACGTAGCTTCTGGTTTGCTTTCCGCGCTCTTGCCCCTGACCGACGGAAACAATATGATCACCGTCTCCGTGACGAAATCCTCCGTCACCACTACGAGCAAGGGAGTCTATTTCGATTACCACGCCGATCACTCGACGGATATCATAATCAAATATTCAGTCAGCAGCAACGTCGTGACGATGGATGCGA
>JAJYJD010000095.1 GCA_021789755.1 Bacteroidota bacterium | reverse complement strand
TACTTCCTGAAAAGTCCGGGAGTCACCATGTTCACGCGGGCGTCAGTACACTGCGCGGACAGGACGGTGGCGACGAGAAGCTCAAACGGCGTGTTGAAGTCGAGTGCCGTCTTAGCATCGGGGTATTCCGCCGCAAATGTGCGATAGATCTTCGCCGCCCTCACGGCCCGGGTCGCTTTCGGTTCACGTTTGGAATGAGATTTGACCGCCGCTGTCGGTTTGCGTCGCGACGATTTCCTCCCGGTTGTCTTCATCTTCACCGGAATCAATTTATGAAACCGGCGCTCCTAAGGCAACCGTGAGCGAGCAGGGCTTTCCAGGCGGAGGTCATCCTGCGAAAGCTTTATTCTCCCCCTTCTCCAGCGGAGAGTAAACCATCTTTTCCGGTTTGTACCTCGGATCGTTCAGAAGCAATCGCTCGATGACTTGCCCGCCGATTATGTGCTTTTCTATAATTTCGACCACATCATCTTTAGAAACGTGGCTGTACCAGACTCCTTCCGGATAGATTACCACATTCGGCCCGTGTTCGCAGACATCAAGGCATCCGGATTTGTTCGCCCTTACCTTCGTCTTCAAACCCCGGGCGTGCAGTTCCTTCTTGAACAGGTCCCGAATCTCTTCGCTCCCCTTCTGGGCACATGAGCCTTTCGGGTCATCGTCTTTCCGTCTGTTGGTACAGATGAAAATGTGTCTTATGTATCTCATCTTACCAAATTCCCAATTTTGAATTTGAATAAATTAAACAAGAAGTATCACCCGGGTTGTCAACATGCCTCAATCACCGTCAGCTGTTCATTACTTAATTGAGAATTCAAAAATCAAAATTCTTCTTCCTACCAGTATCCGGTACTAATGCTTACATCTCCGAATACGCGTGTGCTGCACGCCAACCTTTCGTTCTCCCCGTAATTGCCTGTCTTCATCAATTTCACTTCGCATTCTTCCGGTTCGGACAGATTCTCCATGCCGTCGACCACTTCGACTTTGCACCAGCCGCAGACACAATCACCCCGGCATGAGCTTCCGAGCGGTATTCCGTTGACGCGTGCGGCCTTAAAGAGGGATTCACCACTTTTGATCTCAACCACTTTTTTCAGCGGGACGAAGTTAACCTTTGGCACCGTTTAGAAACTTTTTGACTTGTTGCACCTCCATCGTGTTGACAAGATCGTCCTTCGTCAACCAGCCCTTGCGCGCGATCGATACGCCGTATTTGAAATCCGAGAGCCCGTCTTTAGAATGCGCATCGGGGCTAATTACGAACTTCACCCCGGCATCCTTTGCCCTTTTGATGTATCTCCAATCCATGTCCAGGCGATGGGGGTTGGCATTTATTTCGATCACTTTCTTGTATCGCACGGCCGTTTTAATGATTTCGTCGACGTCGACTTCATACCCGTTCCTGCCGAGCAGCAGCCGCCCTGTCATGTGCCCGAGGAAAGTCATATACGGGTTCCTGAGGGCAGCGGTCAACCTTTTCGTGGCCTCTTCTTTCTCCATGTTCAATCTGCTGTGGACCGACCCGACCGAAAAGTCGAGGCTTTTCAGGACGGGATCGCTGAAATCCAGTTTGCCGTCCGCAAGTATGTCCACCTCACTCCCTTTGAACACGAAGAAATCCCTGAGCCCGGCATTCACCTGGTCGACTGCACGTCCTTGTTCCTTAAGCCTCTTCTCGTCGAGCCCGTTTGCATAGAATGCAGCCTTGCTGTGATCGCTCAGTCCGAGATAACGGAGTCCGAGCTTCCGCGCGGCGGCAACCATGTCTTCGAGCGATTCGGCGCCGTCGCTCCAGTTGGTGTGTACGTGGAACAGGCCGGCAATGTCCTCCTGCTCCACGAGCGGAGGGATTTCTCCTTTCGCTGCGGCAGAGACGGCATCCTCTCCCTCCCGAAGCTCGGGCGGGATGTACTGCAATCCGATTTCACCGAAAATTTCTTCTTCCGCTTCGAAATGGATTTTGTCTCTCCCCTTCTTGAGCTCCCGCGTATTGAGACTGTAGCCGCGCGATGAGGCGTATTCCCTGAGCCTCGCGAAAAAATCCTTGCTGCCGCTGGAATGCAGGACAGCGAGCGGAAACTCGGGTTTGTTGACAATAATGAATTCGACCGGAATTCCGTTCTCCCAGAGGACTGAAACAAGGTCGTTCTGGACATCTACCACCTTCTTCACCCCCTTGAGTTTCTTCAATGCTGCAAACAGCTTGTCACGTTCGCCCGACCTGAACTTCACGACACAATCGATGTCGCGTATGATCTCTCTTTTACGGCGGTAGCTCCCGGTGAACAGATAGCGCTCAACTCCGGAAAGTTTCTCCAACATCTCTGCGATGCCGCTTGCCGTTTCGTGAACGACATCTAGCAAATGGTACTCGCTGTTCGCTTTGAGTTGCCCGATAGCCGCAAGGACTTTATCCTGCGTCTTCTGGCCAAAACCCTTCAGGGCGATCAGCCGATTCTCGCCGCATGCGTACTCGAGCTCGGAAATGGATTTTATATCGAGCTGTTCGTAGAGTGTGCGAACTTTGCTGGGTCCGAGTCCGGGTATTGTGAACAGGTCGGGAAGTCCTTCGGGAAGTGATTTGCGCAACTCATCCAGAAAAACAAGTCTTCCTGTCTCGACCAATTCGGTAAGCTTCTTTGAAAGCGCATCTCCTACGCCGGGAATTTTCTTCGCCTCACCTTTCTTGATGAGTGCGATTACGTCCGATGTCGACTGACCGATCGAGCGTGCGGCTCTGGAATATGCGCTGACCTTGAATTTATCTTCCCCTTTCAGCTCGAGGAGAGAGGATATTTCTTCGAGAACGCCGATGATGTCCTTCTTGTCCACTACTTGGCTCCCGCGATTTTATACAAAGCCTCGACCTGCGCCGCAGTAAGTACAATCCCAAGGAATGCCCCCGCAACAACCTGTGCCGGTGTGTGTGCTTTCAATTCGACTCTTGCCCAGGCTACGAGTATCACGATAAGGAAAAATGGAAGCAACAACCAGCCGAAAGTCAGAGCAAGCGCAGTGAGCGGCCCCGACGCCCCCGTCGCGTGGGCGCTTATCTTCCACTGCGTGTTTATCAGGGACACAACGAGTGTGTTCGTGGCGTAACAAACCATGAGTGCATATACCGTAACCGACGCGCCCATTATATAGAGAACGAGGGACCCGATCAAATAGATGACTACGGAGATAAGGTAAGGCACTGTCCTTTGCTGCCGGATCGGGACATCGATCTGGGTCACTTTTTCCTTCCGCAGGAGAAAATACAGGTACCCGAATGGGAGCACCGCCCCGAACAGAAGAGACACCCCGGCGACGGTGAGCTTGTCGGTATGCTGACGAGTGAAAAAAGTAAGGAGCAGGAAGGCGACGAATGCAAATGTCGTGGGCATTAGAAGGTAAGAGATCGTACGGGCTGCTCTCTGTTTCACTGTTGAATTTAGTCTCATTAACCCGAAATTCACAATCTGATCGCTTTTGAGTTGTACTTTGATGTCTGCAACATCGTGCTGAGATGCGAGAGTAGATCAGGGTGAAGTGTCCGAAATTGATGAACAGCTATGCTCTGCAGGTCAATCCAACATTTCAAAAATTTTGTTGCGAGAGGTGGCACCCCTGACAAGGCGCAGCTTTGACCGCGGAACCTTCAGGTGTTCGCTTAACAGGTCAAGCGCAGCGTCATTGGCCTTCCCTTCCACGGGTTTCGCTCTGACGAAAATCTCGAAGCTGTCCTCTGCCTTCTTAACAACCTCATCCTTTTTTGAATTTGGATGGACTTTGGTCTTAAGATACATCGGGGCGAAATTAAATATCAGGAGGCTAAGACGGAAAGGTAATCGTTCATTCGGCTATCAACTCGGACCGTAAAACTCCACTAACATAACATCGAAGAACTGTCAAACGAGAAATGTCGGGGCGGTGGGATTCGAACCCACGACCTCTTGGTCCCGAACCAAGCGCTCTAACCGGGCTGAGCCACGCCCCGTGGCTGACATAATATAACGGATTAGACTGTCAAGGAAAAGAAGTTTCGACCGGGAGGTCAAGGGAAAGCGGGAGACATGGAGGATTTCCAATTCGCTTCCTTGCGCTACCGGCGCAACAATGAAGACGGAGAGCGTGGGCGTTCAATCCAGACAGGTTCTCCTCCGGCGCGTTCGGGGCAAATCGTTGCCCAGTTCTGCATCAGGGCAACGAGCTGTTGAATTTCTTCCTCCTGTTGCGAATGTAGTCCACGAAGATGTATTCCCCCAATTTGTTCAGCGAGGAGTAGTACGCTCTTCCCTTATTTGCCTGAGTCAGCTCCTCGACGAAGTTTATCAGGTAAGGATCCCGCGCAACCATGAACGTGCTGATCACGATCTTCTCTCTTCTGCATGCGACAGCCTCGTCCAGTGTCTTATTCACAATCCTCGGATCGAGGCCGAAAGAATTCCTGTAAAGCCGTCCTGAATCATCAAATATCGCCGAAGGTTTCCCGTCCGTCACAAGAAACACCTGTTTGTTCACGTTCCCTTTCCGGCGAAGAATGCTTCTTGCGAGGCGCAGCGCGGCGAGAGTGTTTGTATGGTAAGGTCCGACGGTAACAAACGGGAGCTCCGCAAGCGTAATCTCTTTTGCGTCGTCGCCGAACACGACGATGTTCATGTGATCTTTGGGAAACTTCGTCCTGATCAGCTCCGCGAGAGCAAGCGACACCTGCTTTGCCGGCGTTATCCTGTCCTCGCCATATAGTATCATCGAATGACTTATGTCGAGGAGGACAACCGTTGCACAATTGGTGAGGTGTTCTGTTTCGTAGACTTCTATATCATCTTCCCTGAGCTTGAATTCCTCTATGCTATCGTGCTGGAGGGCGTTCTTCATCGTCGATGTCAGGTCGATATTGGTCGGCTGGTCACCGAAGGTATACTTCTTCGTTTCGCTGAGCCGGTCAACTCCCTGTCCCATATGCGGCGACTCGTGAGAGCCTTCCGGACTCTTTTTCAGGTTTGAGAAGACTTCACGCAACGCGTCCTCGCGTATCCTTTGCACTCCCTTCGATGTAAGTACGATGACATCCTTCGCATCGTCTATGTAACCGAGCTCTTTCAATTTCTCTATGAAATCGTCTAGAGACATATTCTCATCGAAAAGCTCGTATTCCTGTCCCAGCTGCCTCATCCATTCGAGCGCCTCTTCCGCATCACCGTTCGTCTGGAGAAGCAGGTAACTGAACAGCGACACCATGTTTTGAAGCCGCTGCTCGTCAGTCATTGAATTCTCAGTCCATTTCGAATACCTGAATCTCATCGATCACCTCGCCGTCGTGCTTTCACGAATAACATCGCCGTATCGATCCGGCAGGAAGTCTTCTCCTGAAGGAATTTGTTCAACATCATCTCTCTGCACTCATCATTTGAACGAACTGGTTGGTCGTCCTTTCCCGCTTGAGGGTACTGTCGGCTCCGTGACCCGGGAAAATCCTCACATCTTCCGGCAGCGTCATCAATTTCTCCGAAATGCTCTTCGAAATCACTTCCATCGAGCCGGTCGGCAGATCGACGCGGCCGACGGAACCCGCAAAGAGAGTATCGCCCGTAAACAATATTGCTGCCTCCTCCTCGTAAAGGCAAATCGAACCGGCGGAGTGCCCGGGAGTATAAATGGTTTTGAATCTAAAATTCCCCACACGAAGCTCGCTTCCATCCACAAGAGGTGTTTCAGCCTCACATGGTTCAACCCGCTCAGGCGGGGGAATGACCATTCCGTTCGGATCGCGCATCATCCAGCCGTCTGAAGGATTCGCACAAACTGCGGCGCCGGTTAACTGTTTTAGCTTCTTCATATCGCCTATGTGGTCCCAATGGCCGTGAGTCGCCACGATATATTTGACCGACAGGCCGAGTTCTTTCACTCTCCTGTAGATTTTTTCTGCCGACCACATCGGCACGTCGATGACGAGAGCCTCCTTCGTGGAAACGTCGTACACCAGGTAACCGATCGTCCATACCGGACCATCTTCAAATTTCTCGATAACAGGAGTGCTTCCGGACAATTCAATCCTCCTCGTATCTTCCCTTCGGCGGAAAGATGCTGCCCACCAGGTCTTTGTAGGCAACGACGTTATCGGTGTCGTCTTTAGCGATCCTGGAGAACTGGTGGAGCCCGTCGAGGACGAATTCCATCGAGGTGGCAAGCTCGTACTTCTTCGATTCTTCCACCTTCATGTGCTTCTTCACGACATCTTTAAGATTGGACACTTTATTCAGCTCATTAAAATATTGGTCGAACGGCATATCATCGGCGACTTCGATTTTGTTGCCCGCCTCGAACCACGAAATGATCGGGGTGTAATCATCGTCGCGTCTTTTCGGCTCCTCACCCTGCGGAGTGCGGATCTTCTTTTGGAGCGGGTCGGGAAAGTATTTCTTGAACGTTTCTCTCACCGCCTTGCCTATAAGAGCGCGGCTCACCTTGACGGATCCTTCCTGCTCGCCCTCGAATACCAGCTCGAGTTTCCCGGTCATCCCCGGCAGAACCTGCTGGAGGTCACAGATGCGAGGGACGATTATGTTCTCATCGTTGGTGATCGCCCTTCGCTCAGCACTGCTGATAAGGTTCTCCATTACGGAGATCGTCATCCTGACGCTGACGCCGCTCTTCTGGTCGACGAATTCGCTCCCGCGTGCCTGGAAGGCTATCTCCTCCACAACTTCTTTCAGATAATGAGGCATCACTACTTCGCGTCCCCCGTCTCTGGTGAGCCAAGCTTCCTGCTCAGTGATTTTCATCGCCTCTTCGATAGTGCGCGGATAATGGGTGAGAATCTGTGAGTCGATCCTGTCCTTCAGCGGCGTAATTATGTTTCCGCGATTCGTATAGTCCTCCGGATTCGCGGTAAATACCATCATTATATCCAGCGGGATTCTGACGTTGAACCCCCGGATCTGGATATCTTTCTCTTCCATGATATTGAACAGGCCGACCTGAATTCTGGGCTGCAGGTCCGGCAGCTCGTTTATGGTGAAGACCCCGCGATTCGTTCTCGGAATTATGCCGAAGTGGATCGCACCTTCGTGCGAGTAATGCAATTTCTGTACTGCCGCCTTGATTGGATCTATATCGCCGATAAGGTCGGCTATTGTTACATCGGGTGTCGCAAGTTTCTCGCCGTACCTTTGCTCGGGGGTCAGCCACTCGATTTCAACTTCGTCGCCGTATTCCCTGACCAGGTCGATGCAGTGCTTACAGACGGGCTTGTATGGATCATCGTTTATCTCGCAGCCCTTAACGAACGGAACCCGTTCGTCGAGCAGTCCTGTAAGACTCCGCGCTATTCTCGTCTTCGCCTGTCCGCGCAAGCCGAGCAGTATCATGTCGTGCTTCGCGAGAATTGCATTTACTATCGAAGGTATAACCGTCTTGTCGTAACCTATTATCCCGCGGAAAAGAGGCTCACCCTTGCCGAGTTTCATAACGAGGTTCTTTCGCATCTCTTCTTTTACCGGAAGGACTTTGTAACCGCTCTTCCTCAGCTCACCGATCGTGTGCGCGAGTTGCTTCATCGATTCCCTCATGTTTCTGCTCAAAATTTATTTTCACGTTTCCCAAAAAGCAAACCAAATACGCTTGCGATGCCGTCGATTAATTGGAACTGCATCTTCAAATTCATATTTTCTAACAATGCAAAAGTCGAAAAAGCTCCTGATACGCCTGAGCTCCGCAGGTGACGTGCTGTTGACCTCCCCGCTACTGAGGTTGATGAAGGAAAGAGAGCCCGGCTGCGAGATACATTTTCTTGTGAAGTCCCAATATGCTGATCTCATTCGCTTGAATCCTAACGTAAATAGAGTCCATTTGGTTCAAGATCAACCCACGTCCCGGCAATTGGAAGATACACGGCAGAGCCTGATAGGCGAAAAGTTCGAAGCGACCCTCGACCTCCACAACAACTTCAGAAGCATCTACCTTCGAAGGGGAACCGCCCCGGATATACGCAAGGTGAAGAAAGACATTATCAAGCGAGCTATCCTCGTTAATGCGAAGCTCAACCTGTTCTCAACGGTCAGGTCGGTCGCGCTGAAATATGCCCAGACGTATGACAAATCAGTGACCAGCGTTTCAAGACCGGAGTTCTATCTTCCGTCGGAATGCGTCGCAACGGCAGACGAATTATGGATGTCCTCAGGTAGTGAACCGCGACAGGCAGTTTTCCTTTGTCCGGGAGCAAGACACTTCACCAAGCGATGGCCGACAGCTTACTGGAAGGAAATTGCCGCAAAGCTGCAGCCGCACGGGCGCGTCGTCCTCCTGGGCGGGCCGGCCGACGCAGAAGCGTGCAACAACATACAGGAAGGAACGAGTGCACTCAACCTTTGCGGGAAACTGAGCCTTACGGAGAGCACCGCCATGCTGCGCCACGCATCTGTGGTAGTGACGAACGACTCATACCTGATGCATGCGGCGAACGCATTGGGTAAAAAAGTAGTCGCGATCTTCGGTTCGAGCGTCAGGGAATTCGGCTTTTTTCCTTATGGCATCGAGAACAGGGTGATGGAAGTGAGCGGCCTCTCCTGTCGTCCCTGCTCGCACCTCGGTCTCGAATCGTGTCCGAGGGGACATTTCAAGTGCATGAAGGATACGCTACCGGCGGCGGTCGAAGAGGCAGCGGCCTCACTTCTCAGAGACTGATCCGCAAACCAACAATTCCCGACAGTGGCCCTCGCTCCGATTTTCCATTCGGAATCTCGAATCGGAATCGCGCCGCCAAAACGGTCAGGAAAGCTCTATACCGGCCAGTACTTTCAACGCCTGGAGATACTTTGCGCTAGTCTCTTTTATTATTTCTTCGGGAAGATTTGGTGCGGGCGGCTTCTTATCCCAATTGAGCGAGAGAAGGTAGTCGCGAACAAATTGTTTGTCGAAACTCGGCTGAGATTTCCCGACCTCGTATCTGGATTTGTCCCAGAACCTCGATGAGTCCGGCGTCAGCACTTCGTCGATGAGTATAATTTCACCCTTCTCATCGAGCCCGAACTCAAGTTTGGTGTCGGCGATAATGATCCCTCTACTCTCGGCATACGAGGCCGCTGCTTTGTAGACAGCGATGGTATAATCCCGGATTTTTTCCGCATGGCCGCCGCCGATCAGCTTAACCACGGCGTCGAAGCTGATGTTCTCATCATGGACGCCGATCTCAGCCTTCGTCGAAGGCGTGAAAATCGGCTCCGGAAGTTTCTCCGATTCACGCAGACCTTCAGGAAGTGTGATCCCGCAAATGGCACCGGTCTTCTTGTAGTCGATCCAACCGGTGCCGGTGATATATCCGCGAACGATGCATTCTACCGGAAGAGGCTTCGTCTTCTTTCCGATAACGCTCCGACCTGCGAGATCCTCAGAATACGGTTTGCACTCCGGCGGATATTGTCTGACGTCCGATGCGATCACGTGGTTCCTCACGATTGTTTTCGTGAAACCGAACCAGAAATTCGAGATCTGGTTCAGCACCTTACCTTTGAACGGGATGCCGTTGGGAAGTATGACATCGAACGCGCTGATTCTGTCCGAGACCACGAAAAGAAGTGCATCCTTTAAATCATATATGTCGCGGACTTTCCCGCGCTGAAACAGTTTTAGATTCTTAAAATCGGTTTTTGTGATTATCTTCTCCATTTTCCTCTCTCTTTTGAAGTTGAACTTGCTGGGATGAACTGGCAAATTCTCCGGTCGCCTGCAGGCAACCGCCGAATTCAAAATAAAAACTTCGGGGGTATTTTCCGAATTCAATTGTTCTCGTGAGGTTTCTTATCGTTCCGACTTGCAGGCGTGGAAATATTTCGTGGAGATTAGCTCTCATCCCGCCGGATGCAGAATTCTACTTCAGCTTCCTGTCGCTGTCCAGGCGGCCGTCCAGTATATGCAATATTCGACCTGTCTCGGATGCGAAATGTTCGTCGTGCGTCACAACCACGATCGTCTGCCCGGTTTCTTCATTCAACTTCACGAAAAGCCGGTAAATTACCTCGGCACTTTTGGAGTCGAGATTCCCCGTAGGTTCGTCGGCAAGGAGCACCATGGGGTGGTTGGCGAGTGCCCGGGCTACTGCAACTCTCTGCTGCTGGCCGCCGGAAAGTTGGTTGGGTTTATGATCGAGCTTATCCGCCAATCCAATGTCAGACAGCAGCTCAACGGCCCGCTTTCTTGCCTCGTTTACTGTCGCCCTCCCCCGCGCAAGCATCGGCATCATAACGTTTTCAACGGCGCTGAATTCCGGCAATAAAAAGTGAAACTGGTAAACAAAGCCGAGCTTCGCGTTCCGCATCCCGGCAAGCTCCTCTTCGGTCATCGAGCTGATTTCTTCGTTGTCCAGGAAAACCTTCCCGGAATTCGGCTTGTCAAGACCGCCCATCAGGTAAAGAAGGGTCGTCTTGCCCGAACCGCTCGGACCCGTAATCGCGGAGAATTCACCGCGCTCTATTTCGAAACTGATATCGGGCAGGATCACAGTGACGATTTCTTCACCGCCATTTTTTATGGTCAGCTCTTTCTTCACATGCTGAAGTCTGATTATAACATCATCCATCATCTCTCACCGCGCAAAATTTCCACCGGATTGACTTTCGCTGCGTTCCGTGAAGGGCCGACGGCAGCTAAGAGGCTTACTACGACTGCAAAAACCGAGGCGCCGATGAAATAGATCGGGCTCTTCCCCATCATCAGCCTGTCCGTTCTGATTGTGCTCGCGCTTGAAGTGGCCATAGGGATCGACGACATGATTTCGATCAGGATGTACCCGAGAACGCATCCTATCGCCGCCCCGATCAGCGCAACGATCAAACCCTGCATCAGATATATCCACATTATCTCGCCTTTCCTGAAGCCGATCGACTTAAGGATGGCAATATCGCGTGCCTTCTCCAGAACGTTTGTTATCAATACGTTGGCAACTCCGAAGCCGGCGACCATGATTACGAAGAAGACGAGGAAGTAAACGATGCCCGAGATCATTTTGAAAAGTGCCACCACGTTGGCGGCCTGCTCTTCCCAGGTTACGGCCTTATAATTCGTTTGTCTCTCTATGGATTTCGCCACCAGGCCGTCTTTGGGCAGATCGTTCACCCTGATATAGAGGTTGCTCGCCTCGTCCGGTGAAAATCCACCGATGTTCTGGCCAAGCCTGATGTTGACGTAACAATTGTCGTCTATGTCGTTTATGCCTGTCATGAATATACCGACGACCCGAACGCTGTAGATTCGCCCCGTTGGTGACACAATTTGCATTCTGTCTCCGACTCTCGCGGTGAAGTCCTTTGCGATCGTGTTCCCGATCATAATCCCGTCCGGCGTTTTTGCCAGCTCGTCGAATTTGCCGGCTACCATGCTGGTCGAGAACTTCTCTATGCGGTCCTGAACGTTCGGTATGATCCCGAAGAGTTGGACCGGCTCCGACACGGTCCCGAACATACCTATTACATCTGTCGAAACGGAAGGCGATACCATTTCCACCAGCGAATCGGCTTCTATGAGGCTCTTCACGCGCGGATAATTCTTAATGACTTCCTTGTCGTCCCGGGTCACATTCTTTATGAAATCGACATGCGTGCCATGATGAGACTCGACAAGTTGATCGGGAACAGTCGGCTTCACTTTTTCACCTGAGACGATCACATGCGGCGCGATCTCCACTATCTTCTGGATGAAGCTC
>JAJYJD010000094.1 GCA_021789755.1 Bacteroidota bacterium | reverse complement strand
GAACGCACGCTGCCATTATGCCCCGCAATCTAATAAGAAACTCAAATAAATAAAATAATGACGGGCCTTTCGACTACAGTGCCCTGTGGATGGATTCTTCGTCCCGCTATGCGGGACCCAGAATGATGAATTGTGTTGTTGCGGTGGATTCTTCGACAGGCCGCAAGGGCGTCCTGGAACGACAACCCACATGCCTTAACACTTGTATACTCTTGAAGACATCTGTGCCCTGGTTTATATTCGAGAAGTGAGAGCGATTCTTCGTGGGAGATTTGTCGCCGACAGTCTCCGTGGAGTAAGTGCCAATGCAGGAATTGTCGTCGACGACGGCGTGATTGCCGATGTCGGAGGTTTCGACGACGTCGCTCGCGACGCCGGAACTTCGACTGTGCGGACATACGACGGAATCCTATGCCCGGCCCTTATTAATGCACATACGCACCTCGAACTGTCCGCGCTTCACAGGGATCGGTTTCATCATACCGATTTCGTCGACTGGGTCATCAAGCTTGTCGACACGAGAGCATCCATGTCGTCTGAGGACATGCGGCCCGACTGCGTCCACGCCAAGCAGGAAGCAGAAGAAAATGGGACGGGCTATTTCCTGAATGTCGGAAACGATTTCGAGCTCAACAATTCGCTTGGTGACAACCAGCTTTTCGCGTTCGAACAGATAGGTATAAATGATTCGTCGGCGGAAAAGATCTTCAACCGTTCGAGCGGGCTGGCTCTCCGGAAGGAAGGAACATCAACCGCGCTTGCAGTTCACGCGCCATATTCCGTGTCACCGCGGCTCATGAAGGCAATCAAATCATTCAACAACCGGCGGGGTTCCATGACTTCAGTTCATCTTGCTGAAACCGAGGACGAGGTCGAATTTGTCAAATCGGGGACTGGGAGGATGATGGACCTGCTGAATTACAGGGTCGGAAAATGGGAATTCAAACCTTCCGGTGTTTCTCCCGTTAAATATCTCGACTCTCTCGGCATCCTCGATCAGAAAACACTCTGTGTCCATTGTGTCTGTGTCGACGAAGAGGATGTCAATATTATAAAGGATCGGGGAAGTGCGGTCGCCGTCTGCGTGCGAAGCAACCTGGAACTTTCCGGGAAGGTACCTCCGGTCGGAACATTCCTTAGGCAAGGCGTAAAGATTCTCATCGGCACGGACAGCAGGGCCAGCTCTCCCGACTTGAACATGTTTGCGGAACTCGGCGCATTTTATTCGAGATTCCACGATATTATGGATCCGCGCCCGGTATTCGCCGCGGCCACTTCGGATGCAGCAGAAACTATCGGGATTGGGAATTGTTATGGAAACATCGACCGGGGCAGGAAGGCTTCGATCGTATATGTCCCCTTCGAGGGAAAAAGAGAAGATGTATTTGAGTATCTTGTCAGTTCGCCAGATGCCACGAAAGTTACGGTTGAAGCATGAGCACTAAATCGATTCTAATATTCTTTTCCGCTTTGCTCCTCGGCATTGTCTGCTACAAAGTCGTTTTTGTCCCCACAAGCCTGAAGATGAATAGCTCTCCGGAGACTATCTACGCCGGCGGGGCTTCTCCGGTAGTTGTCAGGGCGGTGCTGACGAACCGACTCGGCATGCGAGTCCCGTTTGAACGCCTCACCGGGAAATTTGTTGTAGATGAAGGCGGAGATAAGATCAACATAGTCAGTACCGAGGGAGATGAAATTGTCTTCCGAACAAAGGGTGCTGCAGGGAGGCTGATTTTATTGTTCTATTCGAAAGTCATTCCTTTCCCGGTTGAGATAGTCCTCGACATTAAAGGATCAACAATAGCCGGCCTCGTTTAACGACAATCTTCTCTTTCCAGAAAACCAGATGCTTGATTTCAAGTTGTTGAAAAATGATGGTGCGACCAAAGCGCGCGCCGGGCTGATCCACACGGATCATGGCACCATAAGAACGCCTGTCTTCATGCCGGTCGGCACTCGCGGAAGTGTAAAGGCGGTCGAACAGAGGGAGCTGCTCGAAATAAACGCGCCCATAATTCTCGGGAACACGTATCATTTATATCAGCGTCCCGGCGTCGATATTCTCAGGAAGTTCGGTGGGCTTCACTCGTTCATGTCCTGGCCGCGTCCGATACTCACCGACAGCGGCGGGTTCCAGATACTGAGCCTCTCCGATCTCAGGAAACTCTCGGAGGAAGGGGTCGAATTCCGTTCTCACATCGACGGCAGCCGTCATTTCTTCACGCCCGAGAAGATCATTGAGGTTGAACGTACTATCGGTGCGGATATAATGATGGTCCTCGACGAATGCCCGCCGTACTCCGCCGAAAAGGATTATGTGTCGAAAAGCCTGGATCTCACTTACAGATGGGCGATGCGATGCAAGGAAAAGTTTTCCGGCACAACTCCGCTTTATAATTTTGAACAGTATTTATTCGGCATTGTGCAGGGTGGAACTTACCCCGACCTCAGAGAGAAAAGTGCCAGAGGCCTTGTCGAGGCGGACTTCGACGGCTACGCGATCGGCGGCCTGGCCGTCGGCGAGCCGGTGGAGGAAATGTACAAAACGGCCGACTTCGTGACGGATATCCTGCCCGAGAACAAGCCGAGGTACCTGATGGGAGTCGGCACTCCGGCAAACCTTCTCGAAGCAGTTGAAAGGGGAGTCGATATGTTCGACTGCGTTCTTCCGACCCGGAACGGGCGGAACTCTCAAGTCTTTACATCCGCCGGAAAACTCAATGTCAGGAATTCGACTTACGCCGAGGACGAGTCCCCGCTCGACGCGGACTGCGATTGTTACGCCTGCAAAAACTACTCCAGAGGGTACATCCGGCACCTTTTCAGTGTTGACGAAATATTCGGCCTCCAGTTAGCTTCCTTACATAATTTGCGATTTTTTATTAGTTTAATGGAACAAACCAGGCTCGCTATTCTTAACGACCGGTTTGTGGAATTCAAATCCGAAACACTCGGTAGAATGAAAAGCCTTAAAAAGGAGGAAACTTGAGCAACTTACTTTTCGCGTTTATGGCTCCGCAGGGAGGCGGCGATGCAGGCGGCGGGATGATCAGCACCGTCATTATGTTCGCGCTGATCATTTTTATTTTCTACTTCATGATTATACGTCCGCAAAGCAAGCGCCAGAAAGAACGTCAGAAGATGCTCGACGCCATGAAGAAAGGCGACAAGATTGTCACGAACGGCGGAATCCACGGCAGGATCGTTGGAATGGAAGACAAGACGGTTCTCGTCGAGATTGCCGATAACGTGAAAGTGAAAGTTGAAAAGTCGGCGGTAGGGACAATACTGCCAGAGTAAAACATGTCTGCATTTGATACTATCGACACGGCGATTGAGGATATCCGCAGCGGCAGGATGATAATTGTCGTTGACGACGAAGAGCGCGAGAACGAAGGCGATCTGGTCTTTGCCGCCGAGAAGGTGACTCCCGAGTCGATCAATTTTCTGGCGAAATACGGGCGAGGACTAATCTGCGTTGCCTTGCTTCCGGAACGCGCGGTTCAATTGCAGCTCGATATGATGGTCGACGACAACACGTCTCTGCACAACACGGCGTTCACGGTCAGCGTCGACGCGCTGGAAGGAACGACAACCGGTGTTTCCGCCGCCGACCGTGCGGCTACCGTACTTTCTCTCGTCAATCCCGGCACGCGTCCCTCGGATCTCGGCAGACCCGGCCACATCTTCCCGCTGAGGGGAATGGATGGCGGTGTGCTGAGAAGGGCGGGGCATACGGAGGCCTCGATCGACCTGGCGAGGCTCGCGGGACTTTATCCCGCCGGCGTGCTCTGCGAGATAATGAACGACGACGGCACGATGGCACGCGTGTCGCAGCTGATGGAACTCGCGAAACGCTTCGGCCTTCACATCGTCACGATCCGGGACCTCATCCAGTACAGGATGAGGCGCGAGAAGATGGTGATGAAGATCGTCGTGACAAAACTACCGACCCGCTACGGGAATTTCGATCTGCATCTCTACCAGAGCATAATCGACAAGAAAGAACACCTCGCACTTGTCAAAGGCGAAATTCGCGGCGACGTTCCGACGCTCGTGCGGGTCCACTCCGAGTGCCTCACGGGAGATGTGTTCGGTTCGGAGAGATGCGACTGCGGCGAGCAGCTGCACCGGGCGATGGCTATGGTGGAGAAGGAAGGAACCGGTGTCGTCCTCTATATGCGTCAGGAAGGAAGAGGGATCGGCCTCGTCAATAAGATTAAAGCCTATAAACTCCAGGACGACGGCCATGACACGGTTGAGGCGAACGAGAAACTCGGCTTCAAAGCCGATCTGCGCGACTACGGGATAGGTGCACAGATCCTCGTAGACCTCGGCGTGCGTGAAATGAGGTTGATGACTAATAATCCGAAAAAGATTGTCGGACTCGAGGGCTACGGCCTCAAGGTCGTTGAGCGGATACCGATCGAGATCGAGCCGAATGAGAGGAACCAGAAATATCTCGAAACCAAGCGGGATAAACTGGGGCATTTCATACTCGACCCGGAGCATGAAGTGCTTCACCGGTGATCAGGGGTTCACAGAAGAGCCTTAATCCTGAAAAATGTACGGCACGAATCACGCGAATTCATACTGATCCAATTCGGAATGACACGAATCACGACATGCGCCGGTTTAATTCGTGATATTTATGTCGATAAGAAGGACCATTGATCTTACTCATGCTTCGATTTTTCTTGGTGACAATTCTGCACGAATTTGTTATCTTTAATTAACGCCGCCCAGGCCCGGATCGCCGGGAAAGCGGTATGCCTTCGCCACAGCCGGCGAAGGCTTTTGCGTTTTTATGATACGAAACGATCCAGGAGGTTCCGATGTCAAATAACATTGTCTATTTGACAAAAGAAAAGTTGATTGAGATGGAGTCTCAGCTTAAGGAGATGAAGACTCACGGCAGGCAGGAAGCAGCGCGCAAAATCGCCGAAGCTCGCTCCCACGGCGACCTGTCTGAAAATTCCGAGTACGACGCCGCCAAGGAAGAGATGCAGATGCTCGAACTCCGCATCGCTCAGCTTGAACAGACGCTTACAAGGACCCGCGTTCTCGACCCAGCCGAGGTCAGGACAGATAAAGTATACATCTTCAGCAGGGTTCAGCTCCTTGACATGCTTTCAAATAAAAAGATCGAGTACCAGCTCGTGTCCACTGAAGAAGCGGACATTGTGAAGGGGAAGATTTCCACCGATTCGCCGATAGGCAAAAGCCTGCTCGGGAAAGTGGTGGGCGACGTCGTGAGTGTCAAAGTACCTGCAGGGATGAAGCAGTACAAGATTCTGCAAATCGGCAGGTAACACGCTGTGCCGAAGAACCTCGAGTTCAAGGCGCAGGTCGGGGAGCTCGATCGTCCCGAGAAGATGTTCCGTGAGAAAGGGGCCGCATTCCAGGGCACACTCAGGCAACGCGATACTTATTTCAACGTCGCCGCCGGAAGACTGAAGCTCAGAGAAACAGAGGGAAGGGAAGCGGAACTCATTTTTTACGAGCGGGACGAAAGTCTACCTGCAGAGATGGAAAGCAGGTATAGCATCGTTCAGGTCCCGGATATTTCACTGAAGGAGTTCCTCGCGAAGGCGCTGGGGATAAGGACGGTAGTCGAAAAGGAAAGAAGGCTGCTCCTCCTGAAGAACGCGAGGATACATCTGGACGATGTCAAAGGGCTTGGCACATTCATCGAGTTTGAAGTCGTCTCCGGCGGAGACACTTCGGGGACCGCGGATGACGAGGCGGATGCTGCACTTCTGGAAAAACTGAAAGGTTACGCGGAAGCTTTTGTCCGGAAAGAAATCAACGAGTCTTACAGCGACCTGATGATGAGAGCCTAGCCGGAACCGGGAATGGCTGGGCTGGAAAACAGAATACGGAAATTAATCGAAAAGTTCACGAAGAGAACTCTCAAAGCGCACCGGGAGCGCCGCTGACTACGCGCTGGTGAGTGTGGGGGGAGTTGTGACCTCGTCCGCAGGTCCGCGAACAAATTCGCTGATTGCATTCCTCACTTCTTCAAACGTCTCCAGTCTAACAAGCAACGACCTCAGGGCGGAACCGTTCCTGATACCGTGAAAATATCCGTGGTAATATTTTCTGAATTCCATCACACCGCGGTGTTCTCCTTTGATCTCTATCTCCATTTCAAGATGACGCAAGCAGGTGGCAGCGCGTTCATCGAGGGTCGGGGCGGAAGGGAGCGCCCCATCTTTTATCAGCGCTTTGATGTCTCTGAAAATCCACGGATTGGTTATAGCGCCCCTGGCAACCATCACGCCGTCGCATTTCGTGTACTCGAACATGTCGAGCGCGTCCTGCGCTGCCTTGATGTCGCCGTTACCGATGACCGGGAGCTCCGATGTTTCTTTCACGCGCTTTATCCAGTCCCAGTTCGCTTCACCGTCGTGGTGCTGTGCTCTCGTCCGTGCGTGTATCGTAAGGGCGGCGAGTTCCTCGTCCGCGCATATCTTGGCAACTTCGAAGATCGTGATGGAGTTTGAATCCCAGCCGAGCCGCGTCTTAAGGCTGACGGGGATCGACACCGCGGTCTTCACGGCATGTACGATCGCCCTCATCTGGACGAGATCTTTCAGGAGACCCGCGCCCGCACCGCGCTGAGCGACTTTCGGCACCCAGCACCCGGCATTGATATCGATGAAGTCCGGCCCCGCATCCTCAGCCATCTTTGCGGCTTCCGACATCACGCTCGGATCGCCGCCGAATATCTGAATTCCGACCGGCCTCTCCCTGTCGTTCGTGATGAGCTTTTGCAGGCTCTTCCTTGCCGAACGGATCAGCCCTTCGGAGCTTATGAACTCGGTGTAAACAATATCTGCACCGAACTCCTTGCAGATCAGACGGAATCCGAGATCGGTCACGTCTTCCATCGGTGCCAGAGCGACCGGGTTTTCCAGCTCGTATTTGCCGAGTTTAATCTTCATGTTTCAATTTCGCCAGAGAAAGGGGACAAAAGCAAAGTTCTTGGTTTATGGCTGTGTACACTGGCCAATCCTTATATTCGATTGGCCGTAAGTCCCGTGGTGCCGCTATTCCCATATCCCATGAATCCATTACCCTATCATCCCGTCATTCCACCCGTCACGTCAAGGCACAATCTTGTTGAGCGGATACTCTATGATACCTTCTGCGCCGTTCCGCTTAAGCTCAGGGACGATTATTCTGACGATCCTCTCCTCGATTATCGTTTCAATTGCAACCCAATCATCGTCGTAGAGCGGAGAGACTGTCGGTTTCCGCAGCGCCGGAATGATGCCGACAACTTTGGGCAGATCCGACTTCCTGATGTTCATCTTTAATCCGACCTTGCCTTCTGCGGCGATTGCAGCTTTGAGAAGAAGGGCGATAGTATCGATCTTCTCCTTCTTCCACGGGTCTTTGTAAGATCCCTTATTGGCAATGAATCTTGTGGAAGACTGGAGAACGGTATCTATGATGCGCAGGTGATTTGCGCGGAGAGAACTGCCGGTCTCGGTCACCTCTACGATGGCATCGGCGAGTTCAGGGACCTTGACTTCCGTAGCACCCCATGAAAATTCCACGGCCGCCTCGACCCCGTGCCTCTGAAGGTACTGCTTGGTGATGTTAACGACCTCAGTGGAAATACGCTTACCCTTCAGATCCTCTACAGTCTTGAACGGCGAGTCTTCCTGCACGGCGAGCACCCACCTGACCGGGCGCATGCTTTGTTTTGCATACACCAGCTCGGCGATCTCGGCGACGTCGGTGTCTGTCTCGATGATCCAATCTTTCCCGGTAAGCCCGGCATCGAAAGTTCCGAGCTCCACGTACCTGGCCATTTCCTGGGCCCTGACGAGCATGATCTTCAATTCTTCATCCTCTACGCTCGGGAAGTAACTTCTGGATGAAACGGAAATGGCGTATCCCGCTTTCTGGAAAAGCGCAAAAGTGGATTCCTGCAGACTTCCTTTCGGCAAGCCGAGTTTCAAAATTTTATCGCTGGGCATCGGATGCTGCTCCTGGTTGAATGATGTTGAGGGTCCGGCGGATTTTTGCCGTTACTTTCGAATGATGAATTCTATGCTATCGGGTCTCACGCTGAGGATCTGAAGATACGCCGGCGCTTCGACAGTCGGACGAATGTGAGTAGATGTCGAATGGGAGAGTTGATGATAGCTGACCGTTACATTGAAGGAATCCGGGGTCACGTTGGCCATATCATTGATCCCACCCCGGACTGTCACGTCGACGGTAGACGGAAGAAGAAGAATACTCGTCGAATCAAAATTGTCGGTTATCTTCACCGGTATTTCGCGATAGGTGTTGTCCGCGACCTGCTCGACATCTATCCTGACATTTGCTTCGCTCGCGTTGACGGAGACTATGCCGCTCAGCGTGTCCGATAGGGGTATTGCCACCTTGATGGCGTTTATCATCCTTTCGAACTGGCGCGGCAGCGTGGTCCAGCTGTCGATGCCGCTCAACAGCTTCCTTGCACCGGTTAACGTTACCGAATCAGGACTCACGGTTGGAGGACCGACAACCATGAACCCGTCGCGCGGGATCACTTCTATATCCGGGATCACCGGCACCTTCTTCGTTATGGTCGAATCGGCACTTATCAAAACCGTGTCGGGTTCGAACCCGAGGATCTCCGCCGAGGATCCCACGTCCAGTGAATATCCAAGATCCCGGCTCGTGATGAGGAACCGCTTCTTTGTCAGGTCCGAAGCGTCGAAGTTGATGCTGGCAGTCGTCGAGAAATACGACGATGCGATCTGCCATCCCGTCCCGCGCACACGCACAAGTATGGATTGCGGAACCGGTCCGGCCAGTGAGATGCCCGGCGGAAGGTCGCTGACCCTGAAGGGGACGCGCACTGCTACCGAATACTGGTTGTTCATCGACACCGATAACCAGACAAGTATTGAAAGAATTACCGAGGCTACAATTACGTGCGTTTTCTTTTCCATCTATAATCTATCTGGCCTAAAATGGTTGCCGCATACGGTTCTTATTTGTTGGGGAGACTCGTCGGCGGAACTCAGAGCTATCACTCCTTTGAAAAATATACCGTGGAAACGGCGAAATTACAACGAACGGGCGGGATTGGCTATGACGGCGCAGCGTTGTGTTCGCAGCTCGGGCGAAGCACGGTATCGTCGACCAATTTGGAAAGTCTCAATCAGCACTGATAGACGGAGGGATTCCGGATTCTCGGGGGTAGTACGGAGTGCGGGGGCAGAGAGCTTGGCCGATCCTTCTTTCCAATCAAAGTCACGACGACAGTTGAACGGAGTTTTGCCAATAGGAGAAAAGTGGGCCGCGTCGATCACTTGCTGCAAATCATTTCTCAACTGAGGAGGGCTAACTTCAGCAAAAACGGTGATTTCACCAAGAAAGCAATTGCTATTTGTCGACTTGAATTGTAACTTTTCCATGAATGAGACTTGCGGTTTTCGTGTCCGGGAAAGGCACAAACCTTCTTAATATTATTAGAAAAAACAAAGATGGGTTTATAAGGTCGGAAGTAAAGCTCGTCATTTCCGACCGCGATTGCGAGGCCGTCGAAAACTCGGAACGTGCCGGTATCCACACGAAAATTGCAGACCCCAGAGATTATTCGGGCGAGGCAGAGTTCGGTGATGCGTTGCTCGAAGTTCTGAAGAAAACTGAGATAGACCTTATTGTGCTGGCAGGCTTCCTCAAAAAGATTCCTGATGTAGTGGTGAAGGACTATGCGAATCGAATTATCAACGTACATCCCGCCCTTCTTCCTTCCTTCGGAGGAAAGGGAATGTATGGAATGAGGGTTCATCAAGCCGTTCTGGATTATGGCTGCAAGATCAGCGGTGCGACCGTCCATCTTGTGGACACGGAATATGACCGGGGTCCGGTCGTACTCCAGAAGTGCGTGCCGGTATCCGGAGAGGATACGCCGGATTCTCTCGCGTCCAGGATCCACCAGCTCGAATATGAACTTCTTCCGGAGGCAATCAGACTTTTTGAGAATAACCGGGTGAAGATTGAAGGGAGAAAGGTTTTTATTTCTCCGGAAGGGCCCGACAAGAAGTGAAGATAAAACGCGCATTGGTCAGCGTGACGGACAAGACAGGAGTTGTCGAGTTTGCAGATTTTCTCGCGAAGTCCGGCGCCGAAATATTCAGTACCGGCGGGACTTTGAAGGCACTTCAATCGGGTGGCGTGAAAGCCAAAAGCATCAGCGAGGTCACAAACTTCCCGGAGATCCTGGACGGAAGGGTGAAGACGCTTCACCCGGCAATATTTGCGGGCATACTCGCAAAAAGAAACGTCAAGGACCACACGGACCAACTCGAAAAACTGAGACTGTCGACGTTCGATATGGTGGTTGTCAATTTGTACCGTTTCGAAGAGACCGTCGCATCGGGAGCAGACCTTGAAGAGATCGTCGAGAATATCGATATCGGCGGCCCATCGCTGATAAGAGCTGCTGCGAAAAATTACGAAGGCTGTGCCGTCGTAGTCGACCCGTCTCAGTACGCAGAAGTCAAATCCGAGATAACAAGGTACGGCGAGATTGGCGGTCATCTGCTTGCCCGTCTTGCCGCCGCGGCTTTCGAAAAAGTAGCGCTTTACGACGCCGCGATCTCTAATTTTTTCACAGATAAATTCGGTTCGGGCGGATCGCTCAGTGACAGCCTGTTGTTTGCCGGTCGAAAGACGATGGATATGCGGTACGGTGAGAATCCGCACCAGTCGGCCGGATTTTATGGTGACTTCGGAAAGTATTTCGAGAAGATTCACGGCAAGGAGCTTTCATATAATAACCTGGTTGATATCGACGCTGCACAGAGGCTGCTTCAGGAGTTCAGCGAACCGGCTGCGATAATCGTAAAGCACACAAACCCGTGCGGGGCAGCGGTTGCCGCCGACATACAAGAGGCATACACACGCGCCCTGAAAGCAGATCTGAAGAGTGCCTTCGGAGGCATAGTTGCGCTCAACGGAAAAATTGAACCGGCGTTTGCGGAACGGCTGAATGAAATTTTCCTCGAGGTCATAATTGCGCCCGGCTTCTCCGACGGGGCGCTGGAGATTTTGAGGAAGAAGAAAGACAGAAGACTGGTCGTCAGCAGAAGTCCGCTGCCGGGCGGCGTGCAGATGCGTTCCTCGTGCGGCGGCGTTCTCGCGCAGACAGCCGACGACGTCGTTGTGAACGAAAGCGCTCTTAGAGTTGTGACCAACAGGAAGCCGTCCGACGAAGAACTCGCGGATATGAAGTTCGCCTACGCGGTTTGCAAGCACGTCAAATCGAACGCCATCGTGTTCGCAAAGGACCGGACGACTCTCGGTTCGGGGGCGGGACAGATGTCGCGGGTCGACTCGGTGAAACTGGCCCGGATGAAGGCGGCCGACGCAGGATTGAGCCTGGGGGAAAGCGTCGCGGCATCGGACGCGTTCTTTCCGTTTTCCGACAGCGTCGAGGAGATCGCGAAGGCCGGTGCAACCGCGATCATTCAGCCGGGAGGCTCAGTGAGAGACACCGATTCGGTAGAGGCCGCGAACCGGCTCAATATTTCAATGGTATTCACGGGACTCAGACACTTTAAACACTAGAAGAGCATAGTAATGGGATTCTTCGGACTCTTATCCAACGACCTGGCAATTGACCTGGGGACAGCGAACACACTTATCTGGATGCGTAACAAAGGGGTGGTTCTGCGAGAGCCTTCGATAGTTGCATT
>JAJYJD010000093.1 GCA_021789755.1 Bacteroidota bacterium | reverse complement strand
GATGTTCGGACACGTTGAAAGCCTCGAAGACAGGCTGCAGCACATGATAGTCGTGCGGGAACTTCAGGACCGGACCGGAGGTTTCACGGCGTTTATTCCGTGGACATTCCAGCCGAGGAATACCGAGCTCGCCGAGAACCACGACAACCTCCGCGAGAAATCGTCGGCTTTCGATTACCTGAAGACACTTGCGATTTCCCGGCTGATGGTCGACAACATCGGCTCCATCCAGGTCAGCTGGGTGACCCAGGGACTGAAGATCGCACAGATAGCCCTGACGTTCGGTGCCGACGACTTCGGAAGCCTGATGATCGAAGAGAATGTCGTCAGCGCGGCGGGGACAAAACATTTCTCGGGCTTCAGCCTCAATCATATCACGCGCGCTATCAAGAACGCCGGTTACGAGCCCGTTCAGCGTTTCGTCTGATGCGAAATACAATGACTATCGTGGCGCTGTCTGCCCCGTCTTTTTGCTTTTGAATTTTGATCTTTAAAGACTTATCCACTAATAATCCCGTTCACAGGTCGGACAATGTGGTACAACTCAATCCTTGAAGTAATCGGCAACACACCGATGTTGAGACTAACCCGGATCGCCCCTGGCACAAAACCGGTTCTCCTCGCGAAGCTTGAACACCTGAACCCGGGGGGGTCGGTCAAGGACAGGATCGGCATAACTATGATAGAGGATGCCGAAAGGCGGGGGCTCCTGAAGCCCGGCGGGACCATCATCGAAGGCACGTCCGGGAATACCGGTATGGGACTGGCGCTGGTCGCCGCAATGAAGGGTTACAAGTGTATCTTCACGATGCCCGACAAAATGAGCCAGGAAAAAATCGATCTTCTGCGCGCTTTTGGGGCGGAAGTGATCGTGACCCCAACCGCTGTCGAACCGGACGACCCTCGCAGCTACCACTCGGTTGCAACAAGACTGAGCAGGGAAATTCCGAACTCATATTTTCCCAACCAGTACGACAATCCCAGCAATCCTGAAGCTCACTATCTGACGACCGGTCCGGAAATTTGGAAACAAACGGAAGGAAAGCTCACCCATTTCGTCTGTGGTATAGGTACGGGCGGAACGATAGTCGGGGCAGCAAAGTATCTGAAGGAAATGAACCCAAAGATCCGCGTCATCGGCGTCGATCCGGAAGGAAGCATATACGCAGAATATTTCAAGAACCGCAAAATGCCTGAGAGCCATCCGTACAAGGTCGAAGGGATCGGCCAGGACTCAATGCCGAAGATCATGGAATTCAATAACATCGACGAGGTGATAACCGTATCGGACAAGGAGTCATTCCTGGCGACCAGGCTGCTCGCGAGAAAAGAAGGAATTTTTGCGGGAGGCTCGGCGGGTTCGGCAATACATGCCGCGCTGAAAGTTGCCCCTACGTTGACAGAAAAAGACATCGTGGTCGTTATCATCCCCGATCACGGATCAAGATATCTGTCGAAACTTTACAACGACAACTGGATGAAGGACAACCAATACCTGGAGTCGAGACTCAAACTCTCGGCCGGAGATGTCGGCCATGCGAAGAGAGGCAAGCGCGGCTTGATCAGTGTCGGACCCGATGTCACTCTGACCCAGGCGATCAATCTCATGCAGGAGAACGACATATCGCAGCTGCCCGTGATCGAAGACGGAAATATCCTGGGAGGCCTGACCGAGACCAAAGTCCTCTCCACACTCGTTTCCAATCCTTCACTTCGGGAGCATAAGGTCAGAGAGTTCGTCGACAAACCCTTCCCGGTCGTCGACGAAAAAATCTCCGTCGAGAACCTATATAAGCTGCTCAACGGCGAGACCTCTGCCGTGATAGTCCGACTGGACAACGGTTCGCTCGATATCATAACGAAATCCGATCTGATACTTGCCATAACAGAAAACTCGGCACAAACAACGGAGAGATAATGAAGTTTGGAACCGCGGCAATCCATGCCGGGCAGGAGCCCGATATCGCAACCGGCGCCATCATGACCCCCATATACCAGACGTCGACATACGTTCAATCCGAGCCGGCGGTGCACAAAGGCTACGACTATTCGCGAGCAGGCAATCCAACTCGCACGGCGCTCGAGAAAAATCTCGCGGCCCTTGAAGGAGCAAAATACTGTGCGGCCTTCTCATCGGGGATGGGAGCCATCGACGCTGTAATTAAGCTGCTGAAAACCGGAGATCACGTACTGGCAGGCAACGATCTTTACGGCGGGACCTATAGGATTTTCGTGAAAGTGTTTGAGCAATTCGGTCTGAGTTTCGATTTCATCGATATGAGCAAGGAGGAAAACGTCAGGAAAGGGATCAAGCCTGACACAAAAATGGTGTGGATGGAAACCCCCACGAATCCCCTTCTCAGAATAGTGGACATAGAGATGATCGCCACAATAGGGAGAGAGGCCGGGGCTTTGACCGTCGTCGATAACACATTTGCCACCCCCTTCCTTCAAAGGCCTCTGTCCCTCGGCGCCGACATAGTTGTTCACAGTGCGACGAAATATGTAGGCGGTCATTCCGATGTCATCCTCGGCGCGGCGATCACCGATGACGATGAGATCGCGGAGAAGCTGTACTTCATACAGAAATCGAGCGGCGCGGTTCCCGGCCCGTTCGACTGTTTCCTGGCTCTCCGCGGGACGAAGACACTCCACGTAAGGATGGAGAGGCATTGCGAGAACGCCAAGAAGGTGGCCGAGTTTCTCGCGGCCCATCCGAAGGTTCATCATGTCAACTATCCAGGTTTCAAGTTTCACCCTAACCATGCGGTCGCCGCAAAACAAATGAGCGGCTTCGGCGGCATGGTATCTTTCACTCTCAAAAACGATGACATCGATGCAGCGAAGAAGCTGACCACGCTCATGAAAATATTCGCTTTAGCCGAAAGCCTCGGCGGCGTCGAGTCGCTCATCGAGCACCCGGCTTCCATGACGCATTCTTCCCTTCCGCGCGAAGTGAGGCTCCGGTCGGGTCTCGAGGACACGCTGATCCGGCTCTCAGTCGGGATCGAGGACGCAGACGATCTGATTGAAGATCTGAAACAGGCGCTGGAGCAGATATAGCCCGATACCGCCCGATTTGTCGAATTGGAAACTCCAGAGCCCGATTAAGACAGCGAGGCGCGGGAACGAGATGAAAATCATGGAACCAAATGCGGCTTTTGTTTGTCCTATATTACATCGCATGAAAACAATAACACCTTCATAAGCGAATGTCGTCGAAGAAACGCAGAACCGTTGCCAGGGCCGTACTCCTACTATACGTTTTCATCTCGGCCACATTCAGTTTAGCACACAGAGATTACGTCCCACTCGAATCCAACCGGGTCCTGTCCTCTTCTAACCGCTTAAATCACAATCTCGATTCGAACGGCAACGACTTCGTCTGCCCGGCGCATAATTTTGCCCAGTCCACGACGGGTACCGATCCGTTTCAAAAAAGCTTTTCCTCTCCAACAGCGTTCTCCTTCATACGTCTTGCCGATTGTCCGCAATACCTGGCAAGACCGCAACTGAGCGCCTCAAGCCGCGCACCTCCCAAGGCATAAGCTCCACCCTCTCACCGACAATCCGTATTCACGATTAATCCCTTAGAAGGAGATTTATGCATAGGAGTATCTTCGCAGCTTTGTTCATGATGGGTTCGATTCACCAGTTGGTCTTTGCTCAGGTGCCGCCCGCGGCTTCTCAGCGTGCGACCCTCTCAGGAAAAATAACCGAGAAGGCTGACGGGCACCCGATCGCATATGCGGAGGTGGCGGTATTGCGGGGATCCAATGTCGTCACCGGTACCGTGGCCGACGAGCTCGGTAACTACAGCATCAGGAATATTTATCCCGGCCGTTACTCAATCGTCGCCTACATAGTAGGCTTCAAGAGATCTCAGATTGAAGCAGAACTTAAGGGCGGACAGAACGAACGGGATTTCGCTCTGGAGGCAGCCGACATTTCGCTGGAAGGAGTGACGGTCACCGCCAATGCGGCGAGCAACCCCGAAAGCACGCAAAAGTTGAGTATTATTACAAACGCTCCGGTGTTTCAAACCAGTACCTATCATGGAGCGCCTACGAGTCTGCCTTCGACAATAATTCAGCAGAGTCTTCCAGGCGCCGTCCAGGCACCCACGGGTGAAGTGCATATAAGAGGCCAGCACGCGGAGTATTCCTACAACGTCGACGGGCTGCCGATCCCCGAAACTCAGAGTGAAGGGATGACCGAATTGTTCGACCCGAGAGTCATCGACAGAATATCGTTTCTAGTCGGAGACCTCCCCGCAGAATATTCGGACGCTCTGGCGATAATTGATGTGAGGACAAAAATCCCGGCGACACCTTTCAATGCGAGCGCATCCGGCTACATCGGAAGCTTCAATTCGTCGGGACAATCCATGTCCATCGCCAGTCATACCGGCAATTTCGCGGTTTTCTTCGCAGGCTCCAGGAAGGTGACGGACAGGAGAATCGACACCCCGATGCCCGACGTTTTCCACGACCATGGCCAGGATTTGTTCGGACTCGGCAAAGTCCAGTATATACTGTCGCCGAACGACATACTCGCACTGGATCTCGACCAGAGCAGCTCGAGTTTCCAGATACCGTACGATTCGACGGGAGGCGTCAGTCTGAACGACAACCAGAAGGGAACGGACGGGTTCCAGAATCTAATTTACCGCCACGGGTTCGGAAGTGACGGCAATACAGGCGAGTTCTTCTTCGCGCTTACTCACAGGCAGGGTACGTTGAACTATATACCCGGCGCTAATGACGTTCCTTCCTTCCACTTTGCCGGCGACAGTACGACTGCGTACAACATAAAAGAAGACAGGAGGTTTGATGTCTACGGTGCAAAATCCGACTTAAGCATGCCCGCAGGAGAGGATGTCTCTCTGAAGGCCGGCGGGTCATATTATTATACCACCGGCAAGGAGAACTTCAGCACTTTCAACGGCAATGGTCTGGGTCCGCAGTCCGTGGAGGATCTCGAAGGATATGATCTCGGTGCATACGCGCAGACAACTTACCAGCCGATCCCGATCTTCCAAGTAGATGCCGGCGTCAGGTACGACCGGCATTACGCAAAAGGGATCGGCACAGAATCGCAGGTGTCGCCTAAGGTGAAGCTCACTTATATTCCCGACCTGGCGACAACGGTGTACGCATACTACGGCCGCCTCTTTGTGCCCGTGCTCGTCGAACAACTCCGCCAGATCACAGAAGCGTCCGGAACAGTTTCTCAGCCGACAAAAGCAGTCAGAGGCAATTATTTCGAGGCCGGTGTGACAGAATCGTTCAGCAATTCCCTATCCGCAAAACTCCTTGGATATTACACCGAAGAGAGTCCAGGCATGGATGACAACACGATCCCCGGAACAAACATCTCCACGGCGGTCAACATACAGAAAATATTTGTCCGGGGCACGGAATTGGGATTGGACTACCATCCGGAAGGTCCTTTCACCGGTTACTTCAATCTGGCGGTGAGTCACGCGCAGGGTGTCGGAGCCACGTCGGGCGGATTTCTGCCGGCTCTTCCGCCTACTACGGCCTTCGATCTCGACCACGACCAGCGTATTACGTACTCGCTCGGACTCAACTACACTAAAGAGCAATACTTCGCGAGCCTGATAGGTAGTTACGGAAGCGGATTGACGAACGGCGAAACCGACGGACATGTGAACCCGCATCTGATATTCGACGGTTCACTCGGCAAGACATTCAGTCTCGGCTCATTCAACATCAGGCCTGAGTTGTTCGTCAACAATATTCTCAATCACCGGTATTTACTGAAAGGCTCCTTCTTCAGCGGCGCTTCCTGGGGGACACCGAGAAGCTTCATGCTGAAGGTGTCGGTCAGCACCGATTAGAGAGTTGAATAGAAGTGTTCTCCCGTGATATGGAACCGAGCCGTAGAAAGGCAGCACAACTTTTCGATTTGCCGCCCGGACCGGGTTTACAATTCAGTCACCGAGGCTGTCGTACAGTGCGCTGTTACTGTATCTGGAACCGGGGAAATAATATGATTCCGGATTGACAAAGACACCGTCCTTCATAACTCCATAATGCAGGTGCGGTCCGGTGGATAAACCTGTATCGCCGGTGAGAGCAATCACCTGACCGCGCTTGACTTTCTCGCCGACGGTTACCAGGGCCTTTTCGAGATGAGCGTACAAGGTCGTGTACCCGAAACCGTTATCCACTTCGACGACGTTGCCGTATCCTCCGCGCCGTCCGACATAGGACACAACTCCGTCTCCGGTAACATGTACGTGCGTGCCGGGCTCAGCCTCGATGTCGATTCCATCATGCATAATGAGCATGTGTAAAATCGGGTGCATTCTCTCGCCGAACCCGTCCGTAATTAATCCTCCGCGAATCGGGTCAATCGCGGGAATATGTGAGAACAATTTCTGATTGCTGTTGAATTGTTCACGAATCCTGGCAAAACTCTGCTTCTGAAATTTTGTTTCTCTCTCCAGCCGCCCCACTTTATCCAAAGCCCGCGCAAGCAGATTGCCTTCGCCCGCGGGAATCCCGAAGTCACGGTTGATTTCTACACCGCCGACTGACGCCTCTTTTTCTCCAGCGGAAATCACGGGCAGATTCACTGCGGTTCTCAGCAGGTCGTCGCTCTTACCCAGCGAGTTCACTTCCGATCGGAATCGGTCCAGTGTACGGTCCATCGACGTGAGCCGGGCCTTCAAGACGGAGTTCTCACGAGCCATGGTATCTGCGCGGAGAGCGTACAAACCGAACAAATCGACGCCGAGGTGACCGCAGATCATCGTGAGCACGGAAGAGAAGAGCACAATTGAGATTGCAGCGAGAACAAGCCTGCTCGATTTGACCGACTTGTATCTAAGGTCCGATTTCGAGTATAGGTAAAGTCTCACCATCACCAATCCTTTGCCAGTTTCATGGATCCGGATCACCCGACTAAGCCGCTCAACATTCGGGCAATCGACGGCGTTATTTTTTATGGCTGCCTCTGGAAAGCAGCATACGCAATTTAAGGAAGGGCGGTGTCTTTCGAAAGTGTTTTCTTCGACCATGATTGGCCCCAATTCGCCGAAACGGAGGAAGCGGGTGCAGCAAGTTCAGTTCAGCTCCCGATTCGAGCCTCCCGGCGGCGAACCGGACCGGGATTGCAGATGTTATCATAAACAACTAACCTTTGGTTCAAAGCAAGGAGATTCAGAATGCACCTCATCACCAAATTATTTACACTCACCGTTCTCTCGGCCTCCCTTCTCGGAGCGCAGACCGTCCCGGCTCCACAAGCCGGATCAGCCGACTCCAGGATAGAAGAAGTCCTGAGCACGATTTCCCCCGATTCGATCAGGTCATTCGACAACACTCTCGCCGGCTTCGGGACAAGACACACCACGTCCGACACGACGAGTAACACGCGCGGTATCGGCGCAGCGAGAAGGTGGATCTATTCCAAGTTCGCGTCCTTCGCCAGGAACAATCGTGATTTCGCCGTCCATGAAGACAGGTTCGTGCTTAGTAACGTTCCGCTGATCACAAGGCCGACGGTTCTCGTGAACGTATACGGGATTCTGCGCGGTAAGGAAGGAGTGAACGGAAGATACATAGTAATATCCGGGCATTATGATTCGAGATGCACTGACATCATGAACGACACATCCGACGCGCCTGGAGCGGATGATGACGGCAGCGGCTCTTCTCTCGCGATCGAAGCAGCTCGCGCGTTCACCGCGGCTCATTTCCAGCCTGACGCGAACATAATATTCATCTGCTTCGCCGGCGAAGAGGAGGGCCTTTACGGAAGCGAACATTTCGCGATGGAAGCACGAAAGAAGAATATGAATATTATAGCCGAGCTGAACAACGATATAGTCGGCGCGATACGAGGCGGCAACGGAGTCGTCGAAAGCAACATGGTTCGGGTATTCTCCCAGGGCTACAAAGAAATCAAGATTGGCAACCGTGAGGTGAATCCGGAAGTCATAGGATACGAGAACGACAGCCCTTCGAGGGAACTGGCGAGATACATCCGCGCCGCGGGCGAGAAATTTCTCCCGACATTCCATACGACGCTGATTTTCCGCCAGGACAGGTTCCTCCGCGGAGGCGACCACGCCTCCTTCAACAAGTACGGCTACGCGGGCGTCCGGTTCACCGAGCCGAATGAGGACTACCACCATCAGCACCAGAACGTCCGCGTCGCAGACGAAATGGTAAACGGGAAGGAAGTCAAAGTGCAGTACGGCGATCTTCCGCGATATGTCGACTCAGCCTACGTTGCCAGAGTCTGCCGCATGAATTCACTGACCGCCGCTCTACTTTCCATTTCGCCGCCTGCTCCCACAGATGACATCATGCTTGTCGATAAGCTCGAGTACGGTTCCAGGTTCAGATGGGACAATCCGCAGCGTGGCAAAGATATCGCGGGATGGAAGATCTATTACCGGAAGAGCGCTCAGCCCGAATGGGCGGGCTATGTCTTCGTCAATTCCTCCACCGACCCTGTGGTCAACTACGATCTCACGACAATGTCCAAGGACGATTACATATTCGGCATCGCGGCAGTCGGCACGAACGGTGCCGAGAGTATACCCGAGGCTCCGCTCCCCGGACGATAGGAAACCATCGCCTGTAGCGGTTCATCACCGTCGCTGCTTCTTCGGCAGCCGTGCGCCGTCCGGACTTGCAACCTTCTTTTCCGTTTTTTCCTCGCCGGAAATGTCCCCATTGTACCCCGTGAAGACCGCCTCAACAAACAACGAGACGGAAGTCCGTTGAACAAGGAATATCAGCACGGATGTAAGGATAATGCTCAAACCGATCACGCTATATATCGTGTTTTGAATCATACCGCCTCCGGCTATACCTCCGGCGACAGCCAGAGGAGCGAGAACGGCCGCCGCGAGCCCCTTAGGAACTATGACAGAAATGAATCTGACGTCGTTGAGCGACGCCTCTCTTCTGCTGAGCGAAAAGCGAACGGCAACAATGCGGGTCAGGATAATCATCATCGTTAGGCTGAACGCGAGCATCGGAGTGGCGATATCCTGGAGTCTGATCGATATCCCGATGTACACAAAGAAGAATGTCTTGAGTAGGAAGACGATCTCACCCAGGAAAGCCTTTTCAGCCGAGTTAAGTCGGATCGGTTCCAGGTCCTTTCCCGGCTTCCAGAACGGGATGCTGATATCGCCGATATTCCCTATCACTATGCCGAAAGCAAGTGCCGAGACAGGACCGCTATAGCCCAGGAGCTCGCAAATTCCGTATATAATGAACACGAAGGACGGAGTAGTGAACATTGCATTTTGGAGACGCCGCACTTTGTTCAACAACACCGACCAGAGGTATCCTCCCGCGGCTCCGATTGCCGCGGCGAAAATAAATCCTGAAAGAAGGCCTCCCAGCATGTGGCCCAGCTGCACTGAAGACATCGCAGCCCACTTTATCACGCCCAGTCCGATCACGACCGTCAGAGCCTCGCCAAGGGCCGACTCAAGCGTCAGGACTGTCTTATTCAAATCTGAAATCGGCACGTATTTGAGAAGCGGCATCACCACAGATGGCCCGGGGCCCGCCAGAACCGCGCCGACAAACACGGCGGTCAATACCGACAAGCCCGCGGCGAAACGGAGCAGTAGTGTGATGCCGACCGCGGCCACGAGATAACTTACCAGGGTAAGCTTGGTGGTCTGCTTATACGTCCGAAGGAGACTCTCCAGCGAAAGCTGCATCCCGCCTTCGAAGAGAATGACCACCAGTACGATGACTGTGAATACGCCCCCGACTTTTCCGAAATCGGCGGGAGTCACTATATTCAACACGGGGCCGAGAACAAGCCCGATGAGAATCAGGAAAAGTACGTCCGGCACCTTCGTCTTCTCGAAGAGCGCGACGAAAGCGTGGGCCAGGAAAACAAGGAGGCCGACGAATATTATGACCATCGAGGTCTCCATGGCTTACCCGGCGGCACCCTTACCGGACCGGCATCTCAAATGCACGACTCCGTTCTCTCCGGCACTCAGTCTTCAGAGTTTTCCGTAATCGAAAGCCTTGTCGGGATATTGCGGCGGAGGTGGAACCGTAACGGGATGCGCCTTGATTTCTCCCATCAGGTACTTGATCGCTTCCTGGAGTTGAGCGTCGTGGCCTTCAAATGTCTGATGCGGAGTATCATCCACGACAATGTCAGGGTCGACGCCGTGTCCTTCGATGAGCCAGTGTCCGCCGGGACCGTAAACGCCAAGTTCGGCCGCCGATGCGATGCCGTCATCCAGCAGGCGGTTGTCGAACGAAAGCCAGATCTCTCCGCCCCATGTCCGCATGCCGATGACTTTTCCCAGGCCGAGTCGTTTGAAACCTTCGGTGAACGCCTCGCCGTCCGACGCAGTGAACTGATTGCACAGCACCACAATATGTCCGCGGAACGCGTACTGCATGTTCCAAACCGGCTTTCCCGAGCGCGGTTTCCAGTACATCCATGCTTTCCTCAGGAGTTTTTCGAGTATCCAGCTGTCGATGTTGCCGCCGCGATTATCCCGCATGTCGAGTATCAGGCCTTCCCTGTTGAACACGGGATAGAAATCCCTCACCCATTGCGAGAAGTCCGCGCTGCCCATCGCGCGGAGGTGAACGTAGCCGATGCTATCGTTGCTTTCCTTGTCGACGATGAGCCTTCTTGTGTACTCCCATTCGCCGTAACGCAGATTTTGGAACTGGTTCTGCGAGATCGGAGTTACCACGGCCTGGTATTCCTTGCCGCTCTTTCCCGACTTAATCTGCAGAAGCACCTGTTGTCCAACCTGGTTCTCGAGGAGCTTGCCCGGCGAAGGTACCGACAACGTGGATACGCCGTTTATCATGGTAATCAAGTCGCCTTCCTCTATGTTGAGGCCCGGCTTTGCCAACGGTGATACGGTATTCAGATAATTTGGATCGGATCTGTAAATGTGCGCAATCTTGTACCCTCCGGCATTCTCGTCACGTTCGAGCAGCGCTCCAAGAGAGCCGACTGAGATATCGTATGTCGGTTTCCGTATGTCCCCGCCGACGACGAAGGTGTGTAGCGCCGAAAGCTCACCTACGATTTGACCGATCAGGTCATTTAACTCGTCGCGGTCTGTCACGCGATCGACGAGTGGGAGGAAACGTTTCAGGGTCGCTTCATAGTTCACTCCCTGGAGGTTCGGGTCGTAGAAATAGTCGCGTTCGAGTCTCCAGGCGTCAATGAACATCTGACGCCACTCCTCTTTCGGATTGAACGAGAAAGTCCAGCTCTTCAAGTTAACCGCGTCTTTCCCGATCTCGGCAGGCGGGTTCACTGAGGCATCGACGACGTAAATCTCTTCACCTTTCCTGATCATCAACTTCTTCCCGTTTCCCGAGAGCTCGTAGCTTGAAATGCCGTCAACAAGCGCCTTTACCGACACATCTTTGTTTTTGATCTCAATAGCTTCCAGTTTCGTCTTCGCGCCTATCTCGTTCGGTCGCTCGGTGACAAATAATACTTTGTCGTTCATCGATAGGTTGGAATAAGTCCCGGCTGCCACAGGCACTTCGTACGTTCTTCCCTGAATTCCCGAGAAATCAATCGAGACATCCACGGACTTTGACGTATCTTTACCATTCTTCGATTTCGGTTTTGTATTCCCCGTCGACGCAGTCTGCTGCAATTCGTCAGGCGGTAAAAAGGGGAACCGCTCGCCCTTAGTGAGCGCAATCGCATAGATCCCGGTTGTCTTGTCGAAGAACGGCTCGGGCTGATTCGGTCCCCACGG
>JAJYJD010000092.1 GCA_021789755.1 Bacteroidota bacterium | reverse complement strand
GCGCGACGTTGGGCATCGGCAGCTCCGTCGGGCTCGACAGCGGCGGACCTGTACAGGTAACGGGAGTGATGACCTTCAGTACGAAGGCGAACTACGTCTACAACGGAACCGCTCCTCAAAATACTGGTGGTTGGCTCCCCGATTCGGTCCACAATTTGACGATAATAAACACCGGCGGCGTGAGAATGACGAAAGATGTGACTGTCAACGGATCTCTCGGAGTCGTCATCGGAGAGTTGATCCTCGGTTCAAATGATCTTATTGCTCACCTTGTGAACGGCGGCTCTCCCACGAGATATGTCGCGACAGACAGCACCGGCGTCTTGAAAGTGCCCGGAGTAGGCTCAACGCAGGTACTCTTCCCGGTCGGCACGCTTGCGGGCTATGCTCCCGCATGGGTATTAAACAGCAGCGGTACGGCGGATACAATAAGCGTCTCCGTGATGCCCGATTCCAATTCGAAGGCCGACGGTCCAGCGCGCGTGAACCTGAAATGGAAGCTGGCTGCAAGCGGCGGCGGGAGCGGCAATTACGCACTTCAATTCGGCTGGATAGCATCCGAGGAGGACACTTCCTTTGCCGCAGACAGATCTGCGTATGCAAGAATATATCTTCAAAGCGATTCCTCCACCTACGCGGAGGCGGGGAGCGGAAGCTACACGACGCAGCTGAGTTCTTCGCCCTTCACCGTATCGCGCGGCGGCGTGACCGCGCTCGGGACTTTCGTGGTGGGAAACTTTGGCTCGTCAGCGGTTCGCGGTGCTGAGAGTGTCCCGGCAGTTTTCAGACTATTTCAGAATTATCCGAATCCATTCAACCCGACCACTACAATAGAGTTCACGGTCGCGAAGAAGGGTACAGCTTCACTGAGGGTTTACAACATCCTCGGTCAGGAAGTGACGGTTCTATTTTCCGGCGAAGCGCAGAGAGGCAAAGTGTACAGATCGGTATTCGACGGCGGGAGATTCGCATCGGGAGTATACTTCAGCATCCTAGAGAGCGGCGGACAGAGGCAAATCCAGAAGATGGTGCTGGTGAAATGATCCGAATCTACCAGGCGAATCCTTCCATGCGCATCTCACTCCTCGCGGCGATACTCGTCTGCCTGTACCAGGTTCCGTCCAGGAGCGAATCAAGGTCCCGGGCAGACGGCAAAAGGTTTGTAGCTTCGACAAGCGATTTTGTCGGAGACGGCAAGACCGACAACACACGGGCGATCCAATCCGCGATCGACAGCTGTTCCAACGCCGGCGGCGGAGTGGTCGAGTTCTCACACGGGACATTTGTGACAGGTCCGATAACCCTGATGAGCAACGTGACGCTTGAAATCGACAGCTCGGCTACGTTACTGGCGACGCCGAACGTGAAAGCCTATTACCCGGCAGGTGCTGACACGTCAGGCCCGATGCCGAACTCGCTCCAGCCGCTTGTCACATCGAACCATGCGTCCAACATTACCATATCCGGACAAGGCACGATTGACGGCAACGGACAACCGTGGTGGACGGCTTACAAGAGCGGCGCTATTTCTGTCAGGCCACGGCTGATGCAGTTCAATCATTCTCAAAACATCACGATCGACAGCGTGACGCTCCAGAATTCGCCGCAGTTTCACGTTTCATTGGAGTACTGCTGGTATGTCTGGGTAAAAAATGTGACCATATCGGCTCCGTCAAATTCGCCAAATACGGATGGGATAGATCCGGCCACGTGTCATTTTGTGTACATCTCCCATTGTCGGATCGACAACGGCGACGACGACATTGCCGTCAAATCCGGAAGGTACGACCCGACGGACCCCAATGCCGGCTGTTCCAATATCTGGGTAACAGACTGCACAATCCTTCATGGCCACGGCGTCTCGATCGGAAGCGAAACGTCCGGTGGAGTGGACAGCATGCAGGTGGACAGTTGTTCTTTCAACGGCACACAGAATGGGCTGCGGATAAAGTCTTACCGCGGCAACGGCGGGAATGTCAGGGATATCACTTACAGCAACATAACTATGCAGAACGTTTCCAACCCGATCTGGCTCTCTGGATACTATCCGACAATACCTTCGTCGGATACCGCACAACCGGTTACGTCCACTACCCCTTATTACCATGATATAAGAATAGTCAATTTGACATCGGTGAATTCGCCGACCGCCGGGGTCATAGTCGGGCTGCCGGAAGATCTCATGACCCATATAGTGTTGGAGAATGTCTCCATTTCTTCCGGCACGGGGCTCGAAGTCAGGAACGCAACCGTGGACACGGAAGCGACAGTCTTGAACGTAAACTCCGGCGCAGGCTTCATCCTCCAAACTGGCGGAGTCTTGACCGGAGTGAGATCGTTCGAAAGTGCCGAGGTTCCCGCCGAATTCGACCTGATGCAGAATTATCCGAATCCATTCAACCCGACCACTACAATAGAGTTCACGGTCGCGAAGAAGGGTACAGCTTCACTGAGGGTTTACAACATCCTCGGTCAGGAAGTGACGGTTCTATTTTCCGGCGATGCGCAGAGCGGCAAAATGTACAGATCAGTATTCGACGGCGGGAGATTCGCATCGGGAGTATACTTCAGCATCCTGGAGAGCGGCGGACAGAGGCAAATCCAGAAGATGGTGCTGGTGAAATGAGAGCCAGCAGGCAGAAACCGGGAACTTCAAAGGAATTGGTTTCCGAAAATGAAGACAATTTAAAATTCACAGTGGGGACTGACACGTGGCGGAAGTAAATGCACAAAGTGTGAACTTGGATCGGGAGAAACTCGGCCATTACAGATGGACGGTATGCGGCCTTCTCTTCTTTGCAACTACCATCAACTACATCGACAGACAGGTACTCGGCATACTCGCGCCCGTTCTTCAGAAGGAGATCGGTTGGAATCAGATCGAATACGGCTATATCGTGACAGCTTTCCAGGCTGCCTACGCCATCGGGCTGATTTCGGTCGGGAGGCTTATAGACAAGATCGGGACAAAGATCGGGTATGGGATCTCAATATTCGTGTGGAGTCTCGCGGCAATGGCCCACGCGCTCGTGAACACAGTCTTCGGTTTCGGCTTCGCGCGGTTCCTGCTCGGACTGGGCGAGTCCGGCAACTTTCCCGCGGCTATCAAGGCTACGGCGGAATGGTTCCCGAAGAAGGAAAGGGCCCTTGCGACCGGCATCTTCAATTCCGGCGCTAATATCGGGGCGGTCGTGGCGCCGCTGGTTGTTCCATGGCTCACGCTGACCTGGAGCTGGCGTGAGGCATTCATTTTCACCGGCGCCCTGGGATTTATATGGGTGGTCCTCTGGATCTGGTTGTTCGAGGTACCTAGAAAACAGAAGAAACTTGGCAAGGCGGAACTGGCTTACATCGAGAGCGATCCGGCAGAGTTGCAGACGGAGAAAATCCCGTGGCTGAGCTTGCTGAAACACAGACAAACGTGGGCATTTGTCGCAGGCAAGTTCCTGACCGATCCGATATGGTGGTTCTATCTATACTGGCTTCCGCTTTTTCTTAACCAGCGCTACGGCTTGAACCTCGCGCAGCTCGGTTTGCCGCTTATCGTCATCTACACCATGACGAGCATCGGGAGCGTCGGGGGCGGCTGGCTGTCGGGTGTATTTATCAAGAGAGGCTATAGCATCAACAAGGGGAGGAAACTCGTGATGCTGATTTGTGCTGTGCTCATAGTGCCGATAGTCTTCGCCGCGGTGGTGCCGGAGTGGTGGGCGGTATTACTGATCGGCGTGGCCGCAGCAGCTCACCAGGGCTGGTCTGCCAACCTCTTCACGACCGCCTCGGACATGTTCCCGAAAAGAGCTGTCGGTTCGGTAGTAGGTCTTGGAGGTATGGCGGGCGCAGTGGGAGGGATGCTCATCGCCACCGCAGCCGGTTTTATCCTTCAGCTTACGGGAAGTTATGTGATCCTTTTCGTTGTTTGCGGAACCGTGTACCTGATAGCGCTGCTGCTGTTCCACCTTCTCGTTCCAAGGATGGACCCAGCGGCGATTTGAGTTCGACGAGTGTCTCATAAATAGAACTTTTAACGTTCGGAATAAAACAGAAGCAGGAATGACGATGAAAACCGATGTAGATGTAAAAACAATGAAGAAAGCGGATGAATTTCTGACGATGGCGTTCGGCAGCGGCCTCTCGATTGAGGTCTATCCTAATTCGATAAACGAGGCGGAAGGCGCCACGCTCTTCTTAGGGCGCGAAGGCATGAAAAAGTATTTGTACGTCAGGACCGAGGGGAAGGCCGGCGAAATTACCGAAAAGTTCGACGGGGAAAATGTGACCGGGCTCGGGACAAACGGCAAGAACCTCGCGCTGAAAAGATGCGGAATGAATCACCGCAACGTCCTGAGCCTGCAGGAGCTATTTCCTTTCACGCGCGCAGTTGCGATCGGGCTCCGGAACTCCTACGGCTTCGGTGACAGGCTGGGGCTTGCAAACCCGGGACATCTGAGAGCTCTTAAGGGTTACAATTTCAGACCGATCCTCGCGCAGCAATCGATCCGTGAGCTGACGCGGACCCAGCGGACACCGGAGGAGGTCATGGATGCCGCCGTCTGGGCAGTGTTCCAGGAAGGATACAAGGAAGGATTCGGCGCCGACGCGGATCACCTGAAGACCACCGACGATGTGGATCGCCTCGTCAATGCGGGGTTCACCATGTTCACCATCGACCCGAGCGACCACGTCGTCAACGGAGTCACCGAGTTGAGCCAGCAGGAGCTCTCAAAAAAGGTAAGCGCCCTTCCCTGGAAAGATTTTGCAGACACGTATGAGAGACTACTCGGAAAGTATAAGGAGAAGACGACGAAACTGGACTCCGAGCATTCTATCACCGCGACTGAACGTGAGGTGCAGGAAGCGTGCCTCAAGTACATGGCGGCGATCATAAACATCCGCAAAATACATAGCCATCTAAAGACAAAGCACGCGAAATATTCCTGCGAGATCGAGGTATCTATCGACGAGACAGACACGGTGACTACACCGTTCGAGCATTTCTTTATCGTCAGCGAACTGAAGAGGATGGGAGTCGAATTTGTCAGCCTCGCTCCGAGATTTGTAGGAGATTTCGAAAAAGGGATAGAGTACAAAGGCGATATCGAACGGTTCAAGGACCATTACCTGAAGCACGTTGCCATCGCGAAGCACTTCGGGACTTACAAGATCAGTTTCCATTCCGGGAGCGACAAATTCAGGGTCTACGATGCAGTTGGATCCCTTGGGCAGACGCTAATCCATGTCAAGACCGCGGGCACAAGCTATCTCGAGGCGCTGAAAGTTGTTGCCATGCGTGACCCGGCTCTTTTCAGGGAGATACTCGATTTCTCGGTAAGCCTGTACGACATCGAGCGGAAGAGTTATCATGTCACGGCCGATATGAAACGGATCAAGGCAGGCAAGAATTATAAGGATAGTGAACTTCCGGGCTTGTTCGATTCGACCGATGTGCGGCAGGCGCTCCACGTTACATATGGAAGAGTCCTGACGGAGAAGAATAAGAAATCGGAATTCATCTACCGAAAGCGGATCTACAAGTGCCTGGAGGAAAATGAAGGCCTACATTACGAAGTCCTCATAAAACATTTCCGCCGGCACCTCGAACCTTTTAAAGGATGGAAATAGTTCCTGCTGTCTGAACCGGAGTGACCGGTCCTGGTGCCTGCCAAACAGGAATGGGACTTCAAGACCGGTACCTCCGGAACGCGCCAGGCAAGTGAACCGCCGGGGTTCATGCATTTCTCCAATCCAACTGTTCTCATTTCACGTTCAGCCGGAGCTCATCCGGCATCATGGGACCCCCGAAATAGACAGCCCCGGGGCAATTACCGTGCGTCAGGTTTGCGTGCTGTGTCATACTCTCATCCGGCGCTTCCCCGATCAAACGACAAGAGAGCCTCGCTTATAGTAGAAACTAATTACAATTAGCAGAATTAGGCCAATCCGCCTTAATAATTGTAATTATCGGCCAACAAAATTTAATAAGTAAGGCACTTACCATGATCATGGCGAAAGGATGCTTGCATACGAGTTCGCGCTGACTTATAAATATAATGTGACAAGATCTTTACAGGAGAGGAAAATGGTCGACACAAATGGACAGCCGAACGACGAGAGTGGTCAGTCCCGACGAAAAGTCAACATGAGCGGTGGGATGTACGATCCCGCCTTCGAGCACGACGCGTGCGGGATGGGCTTCGTAGCGGATGTCAAGGGGAAGAAATCGCGTTCCATCATAGATAAGGGTCTCGATATACTGAAAAACCTTCAGCATCGTGGAGCGGTCGGCGCGGATCCGGAAACGGGTGACGGCTCCGGGATTCTGATACAGATGCCTGATGAATTCATTCGCAAGGTTGCCGCGGAAAAGAAAATTAAGCTGCCCGCGGAAGGAAAGTACGGCGTCGGCGTGATGTTCCTCCCGCAAGAACCGATCAGAAGAAAAGCGGTCGAGAACATCGTCGAGAAAATAGTCATCGACGAGAACCAGAAATTCCTCGGATGGAGAGATGTGCCGGTCGATCCGACCGTACCTGGTAAAGGCGCGCAGGCTACTCAGCCTTTCATAAGGCAATGCTTCATCGGCGCTTCGAGACAGATCGCGGACCAGGATGAATTTGAAAGGAAGCTCTATACCATACGAAGGATCATCGACCACCGCGTGCGCGTGGAACTCGACTGCGACCGGAGCGAGTATTACGTCCCGTCGTTCTCCAGCAAGACGCTCGTATACAAAGGCATGCTCCTGGCGCCGCAGCTTACCGCCTTCTATAAGGATTTGAACGACAAGGATATGAAGTCCGCTATGACGATGCTTCATCTCCGCTTCTCAACCAACACTTTCCCGACATGGGATCTCGCCCATCCGTTCAGGATGATAGCACACAACGGAGAAATAAACACACTTCGCGGGAACAAGAATTGGATGGCGGCCCGCCAGCATGTAATGGAGTCGCCGTACTTCGGCAAGGACCTCAGGAGAATGCTCCCCATCATCATGGAAGGACAGAGCGACTCCGCAACATTCGACTCGGTGCTCGAGCTCCTGGTGATGAGCGGCAGAAGCGTCCCGCATGCCATGATGATGATGATACCGGAAGCATGGTCGAAGAACGATCTGATGGATCCCGACAGAAAAGCGTTTTATGAATATCACGCGACGATGATGGAGCCCTGGGACGGTCCCGCCGCGGTCGTATTCACCGACGGCAGCGTCATCGGTGCGACTCTCGATCGCAACGGCCTGCGTCCATCCAGGTATGTGGTGACCAAAGACGGCCTCGTCGTTCTGACTTCAGAAGCCGGCACTTTCAGTGTGGACGCCGAGAACGTGGAAAGAAAAGGAAAACTTCAGCCCGGCCGCATGTTCATACTCGATCTGAAACAGGGAAGGATTATTGAAGACGAGGAAGTGAAGAGGGAGATAGTGACGAGGAAGCCTTACCGCAAGTGGGTGAACGACAACATGATCAACCTTTCCCATCTCCCTGCGCCCGATTCCATTTATAATGCCGACTTCGAGACGCTTCATACGCGCCAGAGAATCTTCGGGTATACGAAGGAAGACCTTTTCCAGGTCATCCTCCCGATGGCGGCCAAGGGCGAAGAGGCGGTCGGCTCAATGGGAACCGACGCGGCGCTCGCCGTGCTCTCCGAGCGGCCTCAGATGCTTTTCCGGTACTTCAAGCAGCTCTTTGCGCAGGTTACCAACCCTCCGATCGACCCGATCAGGGAAGAGCTGGTTATGGAACTGACAACCTATGTCGGCCCCGAGCAGAACCTTCTCGCGGAGACGCCGCTGCACGCCCACAGGCTCGAACTTGAACATCCGCTTCTCTCCAATTCGCAGATCGAGAAGATCCGCAACATTGCCAAGGGACATTTCAAGTCGATAACCATTCCCCTTCTCTTCAATGCGAGCGTGCACCACAACATGCGCGAGAGAATGGAACAGATCTGCAACGAGGCGGTGGAAGCGGTCAAGTCGGGAATATCGCTCATCATACTCTCCGATAAGGGAGTCGACCAAAATCTCGCGGCGATACCGAGTCTACTGGCAACCTCGGGCGTTCACCATGCCTTGCTGAAAGCCGGACTTCGCACGAGGACGGGGATCATAGTAGAAACCGGCGAGCCGAGGGAGGTTCACCACTTCGCACTTCTTTGCGGGTATGGAGCCAACGCGATCAACCCTTATGTTGCATACGAGACCCTGGCGTATCTCACGGAAAAAGGCTTCCTGCCGGACATAAAGGATTACAAGACGGCGAAGAAAAATTTCGTCAAGGCCGTGAGCAAAGGGCTTTTCAAAATATTCAGCAAGATGGGGATCAGCACGCTCCAGTCTTATTGCGGCGCCCAGATATTCGAGGCAGTCGGCCTCGACAGCGAGATCGTCGAGAATTATTTCACAGGCACGCCGACGAAGATCGAAGGTCTGAGCCTGGAGATGCTCGAAGAGGAAACGATCAAGCGGCATCGGCACGCTCTTGATCCTCAGATCGACCAGAGCACACTCGATGTCGGCGGCCTGTACCAGTACAGGAGAGACGGCGAGAACCATCTTTGGAATCCTCTGACAATCTCAAAGCTCCAGTTGAGCACGAGCAGGGGAGACTACAGGACTTTCAAGGAATACACTGAGCTCATAAACGACCAGAACAAGAGGCGCGTCACGCTGCGGAGCCTTTACGAGCTCGATACGAATGGAGATAAGGTCCCGATCGAAGAAGTCGAGCCGGCTAAGCAGATCGTGAAGAGATTTACGACAGGAGCGATGAGCTTCGGGTCGATTTCACGCGAGGCTCACACATCTTTGGCCATCGCTATGAACAGGATCGGAGGAAAGTCGAATACCGGAGAAGGCGGCGAAGAAGCGAACAGGTTCAAGCGCCTTCCGAACGGAGACAGCATGAGGTCCGCGATCAAGCAGGTCGCCTCCGCGAGATTCGGAGTTACCGCCGAGTACCTCGTCAACGCGGACGAACTTCAAATCAAGATGGCACAGGGCGCCAAGCCGGGAGAGGGAGGGCAGCTTCCCGGGTACAAGGTCGACGAGATCATAGCGAAGGTCCGCCACAGTATCGCCGGTGTCACTCTAATCAGCCCTCCGCCGCATCACGATATTTATTCCATCGAAGATTTGAAACAGCTGATTTTCGACCTCAAGAACATCAATCCGCAGGCACGGATAAGTGTAAAGCTCGTTTCCGAGATTGGAGTCGGGACGATTGCCGCCGGTGTTGCGAAAGCGCATGCCGATCACATACTCATCTGCGGCCACGATGGGGGGACCGGCGCAAGCCCGATATCGTCGATCCAGTATGCAGGCACTCCGTGGGAGCTCGGCCTGAGCGAGGCACATCAGACACTCATGCTGAACGGGCTCCGGGACCGCGTCTATCTTGCCACCGACGGTCAACTAAAAACAGGGAGAGATGTCGTGATCGCGGCGCTGCTCGGAGCGGAAGAGTTCGGGTTTGCCACCGCCCCGCTCGTTACGCAGGGATGTATCATGATGAGGAAGTGTCATCTCAACACGTGTCCGACAGGTGTCGCGACTCAGGATCCCGAGTTGAGAAAGAAGTTCACAGGCAAGCCCGAGTACGTTGTCAACTTCATGTTCTACATCGCAGAAGAGGTGAGAGAGCTCATGGCGGCGATGGGGTTCAGAAAGTTTACGGACATGATCGGGAAGACGGAGAAGATAGTGCCGGTTCGACTGCACGATCACTGGAAGGCACGCGGGCTCGATCTCACCAAGCCGCTTTTCAAGCCGGCTCCGCTTCACGAGACGAACCTCTACCGGACGCGCGAGCAGAACCACGAGCTCGAGAACCAGATCGACCACGAATTCATCGAGCAATCAAAACCGGCACTCGAGAACGGCACGCCGGTTCACATAAAGCGAAGAATAAGGAACATCAATCGCACGGCCGGCGCGATGCTGTCGGGAGAGATCGCAAAGAGATACGGCGAACAAGGTCTGCCCGACGGGACGATAAAGATAGAGATGAGAGGAACTGCCGGTCAGAGCTTCGGGGCATTCCTCGCGAAGGGCATCGTGCTCGATCTTACCGGCGAATCAAACGACTACACCGGAAAGGGACTTTCAGGCGGGAGGCTGATAGTTAAAGTTCCGCCTGAAGTGACATTCGATCCCGCCGAGAACATCGTGATCGGAAACACCTGCCTCTACGGCGCGACGAGCGGCGAGGCGTATTTCAGCGGAGTCGCGGGCGAGAGATTCGGAGTGCGCAATTCCGGTGCGCATGCCGTCATCGAAGGTGTCGGCGACCATGGCTGCGAATACATGACAGGCGGAAGAGTGGCGGTGCTCGGGAAAATAGGCCGGAACTTCGCTGCCGGAATGTCCGGTGGGATCGCTTATGTCTGGGATCCCAATAAGATCGCCGAGAAATATATCAACCACGGGATGGTGTCAGTCGAGTACCTGATTTTTGACGAGGATATTGCCGAGCTTCACGAGATGGTGCAGCGTCATTACAGGTGGACGGGTTCGAAGAGAGCGCAGTACATACTCGAGAACTGGAGCACGGAGAAAGACAATTTCTGGAAAATCATTCCGGAAGAATACCGAAAGGCACTTGCCAGGATGGCGAAGGAGCAGCAGAAAGCGGTCGGTGCGGAGAAAGATGTTGTTGAAAAGGAGACAGTAAATGGGTAAGCCCACCGGTTTCATGGAATTCAAGCGAGTCGGTCTGGAGCATGACCTTCCTGAAGAGCGCGTAAAACATTTCAAGGAATTTGAAAAACGGTTTCACAGGGAAGATGCGAACGTTCAGGCCGCCAGGTGTATGGACTGCGGCATACCGTTCTGTCACGGCGATACAGGATGTCCTGTCCAGAATTACATCCCGGAGTGGAACGATTTGATTTACAAGGGTCACTGGCGCGAAGCGCTTGAAAACCTCCTCTCGACGAACAACTTTCCGGAATTTACCGGACGACTCTGTCCCGCTCCATGCGAGACTGCATGCACATTGGGTATCCACGAAGAGCCGGTGACGATCAAGGCGATCGAGCGGACCATAATCGACAAGGGATGGGAAGAAGGCTGGGTAAGAGCGCGCATGCCGTATGTTATGAGCGGCAGGAAAGTCGCGGTTGTCGGCTCCGGTCCGTCGGGTCTTGCCGCCGCACAGCAGCTTTGCAGGGCGGGGCATATCGTTACCGTATTCGAGAAGAACGACCGGATCGGCGGACTTTTGAGATACGGCATTCCTGATTTCAAGCTCGAGAAGAGTGTGATCGACCGCCGTCTCGAACAGATGAAGATCGAAGGAGTCGAATTCAAGACGGGTGTTCATGTCGGTGTCGATATCAAGGCAGTGGAGCTCATCGAAAGATACGATGCAGTCATACTCGCGGGCGGATCTGAGAAGCCGAGAGACATCGCTATCCCCGGCAGGGAGCTTAAGGGAATTCATTTCGCGATGGAGTTCCTCCCACAGCAGAACCGAGTCAACGCCGGTGACACGGTAAAGAGACAGATCACGGCGAAGGGAAAGGACGTCGTCATCATCGGAGGCGGCGATACCGGTTCCGACTGTGTCGGGACATCGAACAGGCAGGGTGCCCGATCCGTAACGCAGCTCGAGGTTTTGTCGAAGCCGCCGAACGATCGGCCGGACAGCACTCCGTGGCCATACTGGCCGCTGATACTCCGCACTTCTTCGAGCCACGAAGAAGGCGTCGAGAGAAAATGGAGCGTCAACACGAAAACGTTCAAAGGAAATGAAAAGGGCGAGGTCACGGCGCTGCAATGTGTTCAGGTGAAATTCGAGAACGGGAAATTCATCGACATTGCCGGTACGGAGTTCGAGTTGAAAGCCGACCTCGTTTTGATTGCAGCCGGATTCATGCATCCGGTCCATGAGGGGATGCTGAACGAGCTCAAAGACGCCGGGCTCGAGCTCGACCAGCGCGGGAACGTGAAAGCCGAGTTCGGTGACTCGGAGAACGCACACGCGACAAGTATGAAGAAAGTGTTTGCCTGCGGCGATATGCGGCGCGGGCAGTCGTTGGTTGTCTGGGCGATTGCCGAG